>JASLEG010000077.1 GCA_030151225.1 Burkholderia sp.
AGCCCCTTCTTGGTGGCCTCGCCGGTCTGGCGCGCCGTCATCTTCGCGTAGATGTCGTCCACCAGCTTGCGGAACGCCGGGTCCAGCCGGTTGCGCGGGTGCTTGAACGGCACCTTGATCTCGGCGATCACGCGGCCCGGGTTCGACGACAACACCAGGATGCGGTCGCACATGAACACCGCTTCCTCGATGTTGTGCGTGACGATCAGCACGGACTTGATCGGCATGCGGCCCTGCGTCCACAGGTCGAGCAGATCGGTGCGCAGCGTCTCGGCGGTCAGCACGTCGAGCGCCGAGAACGGCTCGTCCATCAGCAGGATCGTGGGGTCCACCACCAGCGCGCGCGCGAAGCCCACGCGCTGGCGCATGCCGCCCGACAGCTCGCGCGGATAGGCATTCTCGAAGCCGTCGAGGCCGATCAGGTCGATCGCGGCCAGCGCGCGGCGGCGCCGCTCGGTGGCATCCACGCCGAGCGCCTCGAGGCCCGCCTCCACGTTCTGCAGCACGGTGAGCCACGGGAACAGCGCGAAGGTCTGGAACACCATCGCCACGCCCTCGGCCGGGCCCGTGAGCGGCTTGCCGAGATAGGTGACGTCGCCGCCGGTCGGCTCGATCAGCCCGGCGATGATGCGCAGCAGCGTGGACTTGCCCGAGCCGGAACGGCCCAGCAGCCCGACGATCTCGCCCTCGCGCAGCGACAGGTTCGCGCCGTCGAGCACCAGCAGCTCGCCCTGCGTCTTGTTGAAGCCGCGGCTGACGTCCTTGACGTTCAGGATTTCGTCGCCGAGGCGCGGCGGCGCCGGCGGCGTCTGGACAGGATTCGGATTTTGCATCGCGTTTCGCTCTCAGTGAGTCTCAGTCGAGCCGCAGCTTGGCTTCGGCGTAGGCGTACAGCGGACGCCACAACAGGCGGTTGAACAGGGTCACGAACAGCGACATGACCGTGATGCCCATGATGATCTTCGGATAGTCGCCGGCCGCCGTCATCGCGGAGATGTAGGCGCCGAGGCCGTGGGCCTGAATCCTGGTGTCACCCCACTGCACGAGCTCGGACACGATGCTCGCGTTCCACGCGCCGCCCGAGGCGGTGATCGCGCCGGTGACGTAGTAGGGGAAGATGCCCGGCAGGATCGCCTGGCGCCACCACTGCCAACCGCGGATGCGGAAGTTGGTGGCGGCCTCGCGATAGTCGTTTGGATAGGACATCGCGCCGGCGATCACGTTGAAGAGGATATACCACTGGGTGCCGAGCACGATCAGCGGCGACAGCCAGATGTCCGGGTTCAGGTGGAAGCGCGCGATCACGATCACGAACACCGGGAACAGCAGGTTGGCCGGAAACGCGGCCAGGAACTGCGCGATCGGCTGGGCCTTCTCGGCGATCGCCGGACGCAGGCCGATCCACACGCCGATCGGCACCCACACCACCGAGGCGATCGCGATCAGCACGATCACGCGCAGCAGCGTGGCGAAGCCGAGCAGGAACACGTGCCCCACCTCGGCCCAGGTCACACCGGTGGCCACGAACGCCACCACGCGCCACACCACGAAGGCGGTGCCGAGCAGCACCAGGATCGACCAGCCGATGTCGGCCGCGCGCGAGGCACGCTGCTCGACGCGCGGCAGCGAGAAGCGCACGGCATCGAACGAGGGCAGCCGGAACGGCAGGCGCGCGGCGCGCGCGAGCAGCCAGCCGGCCGGCACCAGCAGTTGGTGGATCAGGCGCGTGCGGCGCACCAGGTCGAGCAGCCAGGATTCGGGCGCGTCGCCCGAGCTGGTGTTTTCCATGCGGAACTTGTCGGCCCAGGCCACCAGCGGACGGAACAGGAACTGGTCATAGGCGAGGATCACCACCGTCATGGTGACGATCACCCAGCCGATCGCGCCGATGTTCTTCTCCGAGATCGCCTGCGCCAGGTACGCGCCGATGCCCGGCAGCGTGATCGTGTGGTTGCCCACCGTGATCGCCTCGGAGGCCACCACGAAGAACCAGCCGCCCGACATCGACATCATCATGTTCCACACGAGGCCCGGCATCGAGAACGGCACCTCGAGCTTCCAGAAGCGCTGCCAGGTGGTGAGGTGGAAGCTGCGCGAGACCTCGTCCAGATCGCGCGGCACCGTGCGCAGCGACTGGTAGAAGCTGAAGGTCATGTTCCAGGCCTGGCTCGTGAAGATCGCGAAGATCGCGGCCAGCTCGGCGCCGGCCACGCGGCTCGGGATCAGCGCCAGGAAGAAGGTGACGGTAAACGAGATGTAGCCGAGCACCGGCACCGACTGCAGGATGTCGAGGATCGGCACGAGCACCATGCCGGCGCGGCGGCTCTTGGCCGCGA
The DNA here is from genome assembly GCA_030151225.1 of Burkholderia sp. GTDB lineage: Bacteria > Pseudomonadota > Gammaproteobacteria > Burkholderiales > Burkholderiaceae > Burkholderia. The sequence continues at coordinate 2,337 of JASLEG010000077.1, forward strand.
GCGTGCCGTAGACGAGCGTGAACACGAGCGAGGCGACCATCGCCGCGAGCATGCGCAGCGTGGTGCGCAGCGCGTATTCGGGCAGGTTCGCGGGATCGAGCGAGATCTTCTGGGTGGCGAGCGTGCCGATCGGCGCCATGGTTTCGTGGAAACCCACGGCCGCCATGGCGATCACGCAGAGGATCAGCGGAAACGCGATGAAGTCCCAGCGGTTCGGGAGCACGCGCCACGCGGACGCGTTGGCATTCACGATCCGGCTCGGATTGAAACGGAAATCCATCAGGCACCCTCCCCGGCACGGCTGTTCGATGCGAAATTTGAGGCCATCATGCTCACGTGATTCATGGCAGGTGCCGAGCGCGGCAATTCTTCGTTATGACCGGACCAACCCGGGCCACGGCTACCGCTGCCGGGCCCGCCGAGCCGCTGCGCGTGGCGGTCCGCACGAACCGGCCTTCGCGACGGCACGACACTACACCAACCCGCATGACAGGCACAATCTTCGCGACGCGCAACATGGCGCGATCCCCCGCCGATCGCGGGCGAATCTCGCCCAAATCGGGCGCAACGCGGGGAAACTGAAAGAGGGCGCAAGCGGGCTGCAATGCAGCGGCCAGGGTGAAGGCCGCGCGGCGCAGGCCGAATTATGCCGCGATCCGGCACGCTCGGAAACCCGCACCGCGCATCGATGCCACAGGCCTCGCATCGGCCCGTCGGCAGGGCGAGCGGCGAGCGCGGCGGCGAAGCAGGTATGATCGGGTTTGCTTCGCAGGATCGAACGTCAAAAAGCAGGAGGGCTGAATGGCAGGAAATCTGGTTATCGTGTGCCGCGATCAGGATGCGGACGCGTTCTACTCGCTGATGCAGGAATACGGCGCGTTTCAGGCGCGTCTGTCGTCCACCACGTGGTATCTGAACATGAACGTCGTGCCGGAGTCGTTGCAGGACGAGATTCTGGAGCGGCTCGGCAAGTACACGACGCTGTACATCTTCGAGGCGACCAGCGTCACCTACAACACCGTCGACAGCCACGCCGCGGAAACGCTCGGCACGCTGTTCGGGGAATGAGCCGCGGGGCGGCCGCCCCGCCCCGTTGCGCTCCACGTCCCCTGGTTTCGAAGCCGGGGCGCCACGCGCCCCGCGCCTCCTCAGGCGCCAGCCGGCTCCCGCTCGGCCTTCGGCACCACGGCAAACGGGAACGTCATCGCCACCCGCAAGCCGCCTTCTTCCTGATTGCCGATCCCGCATTCGCCGCCCAGGCGCTGCACGAGCCGCTCGACGATCGCGAGCCCGAGGCCGCTGTGGCCGTTGCCGCCGCGTGCCGGGTCGAGCCGCACGAACGGGCGCGTCGCATCGGCCAGGTCGCGTGGCGCGATGCCCTTGCCGCCGTCGCTGACGCTGAGCTCGTAGCCGGCGGCGGTGCGCGTGGTGGCGATCCGCACCGGCGGCGCGCCGTAGGCATGCGCGTTGTCGAGCAGGTTCGACAGGATCCGGTCGAGCGTGGCGGTGGGCAGCCGGAAGCCGGCCCCGGCGTCGAGCGTGACCTGCACGGTCGGCGCGTTCGGCGCCACGGCACGATAGGTGCGCGCGATCCGCTCGCAGGCCTGATCGACCTCGACCACCTCGCTGCGATCCACGCCACCGTGCGCGAACACCAGGAACTGGTCGACGATGTGCGACATCGAGTCTACATCTCGCACCACGCCGTCGCGCAGCCGCGCGTCATCCATCATTTCGGCGCGCAGGCGCATGCGCGCGAGCGGCGTGCGCAGGTCGTGCGCCACGCCGGCCAGCATCACGGCGCGGTCGTTCTCGGCGCGCGACACCTGCTCCACCATGTGGTTGAAGCCGCGCGTGAGCTGCCGCAGCTCGCGCGGGCCCGCCTCGCGCACCGGCGGCACCGGCATGCCGCGGCCGAAGCGGCCCACCGCGCGCGCGAGCGAGCGCAGCGGCTGCTGCAGCTGCCACGCGGCGAACAGCGCGGCCATCACGGCTGCCGAGAAGATCATGCCGAGCCAGAGCATCATGCGGTCGCGCGAGCGGCGTGGATGCAGCGGCTGGGCCGGCACCACGATCCAGTTCGGATCGTTGGCCTCCTTCACCCACAGCATCGGCGGCTTGCCGGGCGGCCCGAAACGCACGTCGGCGCCGGGCGGCATGCGTTCGCGCAGCTCGCCGAGGAAGCGCTTGAGCGGTGGCGGCATGTCGGTGGTCTCGGCCGGCACGTCGGCGCTGCCGGGTGCCACGATCCGCACCCGCGAGGGCAGCGGCTGGTCGGGCGTGCGCTCCTCGTGCTGACGCACGGCGTCCACCAGGAACGCGGCTTCCTCCACGGCATAGCGCATCTGCGTCTCGCTGCGGTCAAGCCGGATCGCGAGGAACCACGCGAAGTGGGACAGCAGCAGGACGCCGACCACGAGCAGCGCGAGCCGCCCGAACAGCGAATCAATGGGTCTGCGCATGGGCCTCGCCGTTGGGCACGAACACGTAGCCGCGTCCGCGCACCGTCTGAATGAAGCGCGGCGTGGACGGATCGCTCTCGAGGATCCGGCGCAGGCGCCACACCTGCACGTCGATGCCGCGATCGGTGCCGTCGTATTCCGGGCCGTGCAACAGTTCGAGCAGGCGCTCGCGCGTGAGCGTGCGCAGCGCGTTGTTGACGAAAATCTTCAGCAGCGCGAATTCGCTGCTCGACAGCGTGGCCGGCTTGCCGTCCACCGACAGCGTGCGCGCCTGGAAATCCAGCACGAAGCGGCCGAAGCCGTAAGGCTCGCGCTGTTCGGGCGCGGCCGCCGACGGCGTGGCGCGCCGACGGCGCAGCACCGCCTGGGCGCGCGCGAGCAGCTCGCGCGGGTTGAAGGGCTTGCCGAGGTAGTCGTCGGCGCCGAGCTCGAGGCCGACGATGCGGTCCACGTCGTCGGCGCGCGCCGTCAGCATGATCACGGGGATGTCGTCGCCGGCCGCGCGCAGCTGACGCAGTGCGGTCAGCCCGTCCACGCCAGGCATCATCAGGTCCAGCACGATCAGGTCCGGGCGCTCGCGCTCGAGGCGCTTCTCCAGCGAGGCCGCGTCGTGCAGCACCGATACTTCCATGCCCTGGCGCACGAGGTAGTCGCGCAGCAGGTCGCGCAATTCTTGGTCGTCGTCGACGATGAGGATCTGGGTAGTCATGGGCTGAAGTTTACCGTGCGGGTTGTCGGAGCCGATTGAAACACCAGCGCGAATGGGTTACTGCGAATTACCGCGCAAGGCGGTTGTAATGCACGGTAAACCGCAGCAGGGTGGACGTAACACGGTGTCGGGTGCGCTTGGCTACGCTGCGTCTTACCCGATGCGGACAAAGGCATGGCCCGATGGTCCCCTGCCCCGTGTCGACGATCCCATTCGACCAGGAGTCATCGCAATGTATAAGAAGACGTCCCGCGTGGCTATCGCAGCCGCCAGCGTTTTGGCCCTCACCTTCGGCGCCGCGGCCCACGCGGCCGAACCGCCCCCGCCGCCGGGGGGCCCGGGCATGATGCATCACGGCCACCACGGCCCGCACGGCGGCCCGATGGCGGTGTTCAAGCGCCTGCACGACCAGCTCAAGCTCACGCCGCAGCAGGAACAGCAATATCAGGCCGCCGAGGCCACCGCCAAGCAGAACCACGAGGCGATGCGCCAGAACTTCGAGCAGTCGCGCGCGCAGTTCGACGCCGCGCAGAAGCAGCCGATCCTCGATCTGGACGCGATGCAGGCCGCCCGCCAGCAGATGTTCCAGCAGGGCGCGCAACTGCACGAGCAGACCGAGAAGGCCTGGCTCGCGTTCTACGACGGCCTGAACGACCAGCAGAAGATGCAGGTCAGCACGGCGCTGAAGGCCGATTTCGCGAAGATGAAGGCGCGCCACGACAAGATGAAGGCGCACTGGGAGCACAAGCACGCGGCCAAGGCCGCGGCGGCTTCGGCCCCGGCGCAGTAAGCGCCCTGCCCGCCGGCGCCTCGCGCGCCGGTGTGCGATCCACCCCGGGACGGCCCGCTCGCGCGCGCCGTCCCGGTTTCGTTTCGGCGCTCGCCTGCGCTCTCGTCCCGCCCCCCCACGCTCCCGTCGCGCTCCACGCCCCGCCGGCCGGGACTTCCCGCCACCGAGGCCCGATTCGACCGTGACCGCCGCCGGCTCGGGTAAAATGCTGCGCTTTTGGCCGGCCGGGCCGTGCCCGCCCCGTGCACGCAAAGCCGCCGTCACCGAATTTTGGCTGTCTAGAATACGGCCGGCGCCCGATGCGCACGGCCGGCCCGTCGTATCGCAAGAGGAAATCGATGAACAAGCTCGCCCTGTGCGCGATGCTCGCCCTCGTGGCGGGCAGCGCCTTCGCGAAGGAATGGAAGACGGTCCGCATCGGCGTCGACGCAAGCTACCCGCCGTTCGAATCGGTGGCGAAGAACGGCGACATCGTCGGCTTCGACGTGGACCTGACGAAGGAAATCTGCAGGCGGATCGCGGCGCGCTGCACCTGGGTCGCGCAGGATCTCGACGGGATCATCCCGGCGCTGAAGGCCCGCAAGTTCGACGTGATCGTGTCGTCGCTGACGGTCACGCCGCAGCGCCGCGCGCAGATCGACTTCTCGGACAAGCTGTACGACGCGCCGGCGCGCATGGTGGCGAAGGCCGGCTCGCCGCTGCTGCCCACCGTGGCGTCGCTGAAGGGCCGGCAGGTCGGCGTGGAGCAGGGCTCGACGCAGGAGAGCTACGCGAAGGCGTATTGGGAGACGCAGGGCGTGACGATCGTGCCGTACCAGAACCAGGATCAGGTGTATGCCGATCTCGGCAATGGCCGGCTCGACGCAGCGCTGCAGGACGAATTGCAGGCCGACTACGGGTTCCTGCGCACGCCGCGCGGCAAGGGCTTCGCGTGGGCGGGCCCCGAGGTGAAGGATCCGAAGACGATCGGCGACGGCACCGCGATCGGCCTGCGCAAGGAGGACACGGAGCTGAAGGCGAAGATCAACGCCGCCCTCGCCGCGATGCATCAGGACGGGACGTACGACAGGCTGTCGCACCAGTACTTCCCGTTCAGCGTGTATTCGGCGAAGTAACCACGTTTCGGCCGGAGCGGCCGCCGCGCGCCACCGCGCACGGCCCCGCCCCGGCACGAGGAAGTCGACCGCCGCCCGGCGGAATCACCGGGCGGCCCGACCTACAAGTCTTGGGGCGTGCCGCCCGACCTGCGGCACGCGTCTTTCGCGGCGCACACGATGCGCCGTCAAGGACCACACTATGTTTCTATCCGGCTACGGCCCGCTGATACTTTCCGGCACCTGGCAGACCGTCAAGCTCGCGGTGCTCTCGCTCGCGTTCTCGTTCGTGCTGGGCCTGCTCGGCGCCGCAGCGAAGCTCTCTCGCAACCGCCTGAGCAGCGGCATCGGCACGCTCTACACCACCCTGATCCGCGGCGTGCCCGACCTGGTGCTGATGCTGCTGCTGTTCTACAGCCTGCAGATCTGGCTGAACCAGTTCACCGACCTGATGAACTGGGATCAGATCGACATCGATCCGTTCGCGGCCGGCGTGCTGGTGCTCGGCTTCATCTACGGCGCGTACTTCACCGAAACCTTCCGGGGCGCGTTCCTGTCGGTGCCGCGCGGCCAGCTCGAGGCGGGCGCCGCCTACGGCATGTCGAGCTGGCAGGTGTTCACGCGCGTGATGTTCCCGCAGATGATGCGCTTCGCGCTGCCGGGCATCGGCAACAACTGGCAGGTGCTCGTCAAGTCCACCGCGCTGGTGTCGATCATCGGCCTGGCCGATGTGGTCAAGGCTTCGCAGGACGCCGGCAAGGGCACGCTGCGGTTCTTCTTCTTCACGCTGCTGGCCGGTGCGATCTACCTCGCGATCACCACGATCTCGAACTTCGTGCTGATGTGGCTCGAAAAGCGCTATTCCTCGGGCGTGCGCAAGGCGGATCTATGATCGAACTGATTCAGGAATACTGGCGCAATTACCTGTATACCGACGGCTACCGCTTCACCGGCGTGGCCATCACGCTGTGGCTGCTGGTGGTATCGATCGGGCTGGGCTTCTGCCTGTCGGTGCCGCTCGCCTGCGCGCGCGTGTCGAAGCGGCGTTGGCTGTCGGGCGCGGTGTGGCTCTATACCTACATCTTCCGCGGCACGCCGCTCTACGTGCAGTTGCTGCTCTGCTATACGGGCCTCTACAGCCTGCACGTGGTGCGCGACACGGCCATGCTCAACGCGTTCTTCCGCGACGGCATGCACTGCACGCTGCTCGCCTTCACGCTGAACACCTGCGCCTACACCACCGAAATCTTCGCCGGCGCGATCCGCGCCACCTCGCACGGCGAGGTGGAGGCCGCGCGCGCCTACGGCATGTCCACCTTCACGCTGTATCGCCGCGTGATCCTGCCCTCGGCGCTGCGCCGCGCACTGCCGCTGTACAGCAACGAGGTGATCCTGATGCTGCACGCCACCACCGTGGCCTTCACGGCCACCGTGCCCGACATCCTCAAGATCGCGCGCGACGTCAATTCGGCCACCTACATGTCCTTCCACGCGTTCGGCATTGCCGCGCTCCTCTATCTCGCGATCTCGTTCACGCTCGTGTGGCTGTTCCGCCGCGCCGAGCAGCGCTGGCTCGCCTACCTGCGCCCGCAAGGCAAATAACGGCCCGAGGACTCCTGATGAATTCCCAGATGCACAAGCTTTTCGTCGACGATCTCCACAAGCAGTACGGCAGCAACGAAGTCCTGAAGGGTGTTTCGCTGAAGGCGAACGCCGGCGACGTGATCAGCGTGATCGGCTCCTCCGGCTCGGGCAAGAGCACGATGCTGCGCTGCATCAACTTCCTCGAGCAGCCCAATGCGGGCCGCATCTTCGTGGACGGCGAGGAGGTTCGCACCGCCAAGGACAAGACCGGCGCGCTGAAGGCGGCCGACCCGAAGCAGCTGCAGCGCGTGCGCACCAAGCTGTCGATGGTGTTCCAGCACTTCAACCTGTGGTCGCACATGAACGTGCTCGAGAACGTGATCGAGGCGCCCGTGAACGTGCTGAAGCTCTCGCGCCGCGAGGCCGAGGAGCGCGCGCGCGCGTATCTCGAGAAGGTGGGTCTCGCGCCGCGCGTGGAGAAGCAGTATCCGTCGCACCTGTCGGGCGGCCAGCAGCAGCGCGTGGCGATTGCCCGCGCGCTCACCATGAACCCCGACGTGATGCTGTTCGACGAACCCACCTCCGCGCTCGACCCGGAACTGGTGGGCGAAGTGCTCAAGGTCATGCAAAAGCTCGCCGAGGAAGGCCGCACCATGATCGTGGTCACCCACGAAATGGGCTTCGCGCGCAACGTGTCGAACCACGTGATGTTCCTGCATCAGGGCCGCGTGGAAGAGGAAGGCGTGCCTGCCGAGGTGTTCGCCAACCCCAGCAGCGAACGTCTGCGCCAGTTCCTTTCGGGCAGTCTCAAGTGATTTTCCGATGAAGGACTACACGATGTAGTCGACTACATTTGCCAGACTTGCGATGTAGTAAAAGTAGTATTTCAAGGCGCTTTCAGCGCCTTTTCTTTTTTCTGACAAATCACCGTCCGAGCGGCCGATTTTTCGGTAAAAAACGCACTTTTCGCATTACTCCTGCCTGTTTCGCGCGTCAATAGTGGCAATCCTGAAGAGGCCCCCGTGAAATCCGTGTGTGCCCTGTCCTACAAGGATTTAGGCATACTTTTCAGATCCGGTTGACCACCATCCAGGAAGCACATATTGCAATTTGACGACACACCGCAACCCGCGCGCGATTTCGTTCGCCAGCGCCGACCTTTTTTGCTAAATTAGTAACCAAAGTAGCAAAACAAAGTTCATTAAAAGTAGTTTCACTTCAAATAAGAACGGGAGATGCCAGTCAACCAGGGGGTCTGCATGACGACTCGATCAGGTTGTCCTGCTCGCATCGTTTCCGTACGCCGATCCTCCGGGTCACACTCCCTTTACGCGACCGTTTCTGTC
>JASLEG010000094.1 GCA_030151225.1 Burkholderia sp.
CCACCAGATCATCGCCGAGGAAAACCTCAACGTGAAGATCTGCGCGGCGCTGCCGGGCCTGACCACCGGCTACGGCCCGAGCCACCAGGCCACCGAGGATCTGGCGCTGATGCGCGCGATTCCGGGCATGACCGTGATCGATCCGTGCGACGCGCTCGACACCGAGCAGGCCGTCGGCGCGATCGCCGCGCATCACGGCCCGGTGTACATGCGCCTGCTGCGCGGCAAGGTGCCGGCCGTGCTCGACGATTACGACTACACGTTCGAGCTGGGCAAGGCGAAGATGCTGCGTGACGGGCGCGACGTGCTGATCATCTCCTCGGGCATCATGACGATGCGCGCGCTGGAAGCGGCCAAGGCGCTCGACGACGGCTCGGCCAGCGTGGGCGTGCTGCACGTGCCCACCATCAAGCCGCTGGACGAGGCGACCATCATCGAGCAGTGCCGCAAGGAAGGCCGCCTCGTGATCGTGGCGGAAAACCACAGCGTGATCGGCGGCCTCGGCGATGCGGTGACCAGCGCGCTGGTGCGCCACCGCGTGATGCCGGAATTCCGTCACGTGGGCCTGCCCGACCAGTTCCTCGACGCGGGCGCGCTGCCGACGCTGCACGACCGCTACGGCATCTCGACGGAATCGATCGTCGCCAACATCAAGACCTGGCTCAAGTAAGCGCCCACGCGGAGAAGCAGCAACATGAACGTGACTTTTATCGGAATCGGCGCGATCGGCCTGCCGATGGCGCTCCGGATCCAGGGCGCGGGCCACGCGGTGACGGGCGTCGACCTGTCCGAGCGCGCGCTCGAGATGGCGCGCGAGGCCGGCCTCTCGGCCGTGAACGCCTTCGCGGCAGCACCGAAGCCCGACGTGGTGGTGGCGATGGTGGCCACGCCGGCCCAGCTCGCCTCGCTCGTGACGAGCGTCGGCAGCGACCTCGCCGGCCAGACCTGGGTGCTGATGCCGACGGTCGGCCCGGATTCGGTGCGCACCGAAGGCGCGCGCCTGATCGCGGCCGGCGCACGCGTGGTGGATGCGCCGGTGACGGGCGGCACGGCACGTGCCAAGACGGGCCAGCTGGTGATCTTCGCCTCGGGCGAGAAGCGTGACATCGACGCGGTGCGTCCGGTGCTCGACGCGATGGGCAGCGTGCGCATCACCGGCCCGAAGCTCGGCGACGGCCAGGCGATCAAGGTCGTGAACCAGCACCTCTGCTCGGTGCACATCGTGGCGGCCGCCGAGGCGCTGAGCCTCGCGAAGTCGCTCGGCCTCGACCCGGCCGCCGTGCTCGAACTGGTCGAGAAAGGCGCGGCGGGCTCGTGGATGCTGTCGGATCGCGGCCCGCGCATGCTGCAGGGCACCGACGTGGACGTGACGAGCTCGATCAACATCTTCGTGAAGGACAGCGACCTGGTGGCCTCGGCCGCCCAGGCGTGCGGCGCGGACGTGCCGCTGCTGTCGATCGCGAACGCGCGTTACCACGAAGCGGCCGATGCCGGCCTCGCCCTGCGCGACGACAGCCGCGTGATCGAAACCTGGCGCTGAATGCATCGCCCGTCGGGGTACGGGCGGCTTCATGCGTGCAAGGCGCCCGACGAAGGCGCACCACGTTCCGGCCCGCCATCTCCACGGCGGGCCGTTGCAAGCAACGGAGACATTCCTCATGAATACCAACAATGAACGCCACGCGCTGAAGGTTGCCGTCGCATCGATGGTCGGCTCGGCAGTCGAGAGCTACGACTTCTTCATCTACGGCACCGCGGCCGCGGCCTGGTTCGGCAGGATCTTCTTCCACACCACGGTGCCGATCGTCGGCATCCTGGCGGCGTTCGCGACGCTCGCGATCGGTTTCCTGATGCGCCCGCTCGGCGGCTATCTGGCCGGCCACTACGGCGATCGCGTCGGCCGCAAGGCGGTGCTGTTCTGGGCGCTGGCCGGCATGGGCGGCGCCACGGTGCTGATCGGCATGCTGCCCACCTACGCGCAGGCCGGCGTGCTCGCGCCCACCCTGCTGATCCTGCTGCGCATGGTGCAGGGCGTGGGCTTCGGCGCGGAATGGGGCGGCGCGGTGCTGATGGCGGTGGAGCACGCGCCCGAAAGGCGTCGCGGCTTCTTCGGCGCGGTACCGCAACTCGGCATTCCGCTCGGCCTGCTGCTCGCCAACGGCGCCTTCCTGCTGTCCACCGCGCTGTTCGAGGGCGACTGGGTATGGCGCATGCCGTTCCTGATGTCGTTCGTGATGGTGGCGATCGGCATCTTCATCCGGATGAGCGTGGCGGAGTCGCCGGCGTTCGAGAACGTGAAGGCCGAGAACAAGGTGGTGAAGGCGCCCGCGCTGGAGGTGATCAAGAGCGACTGGCGCAGCATCCTGAAGATCATGGGCCTGCGCATGGCCGAGACGGGCGGCTACTACATCACCACGAGCTTCATGCTGTCGTACGTGGCGCTCGCGCACGTGTCCACCACCAGGCACATCCTGTGGGGCACGCTGATCGGTTCGGCGATCGGTCTGGTCAGCCACCTGTTCTACGGCGCGCTGAGCGACCGCATCGGCCGCCGACCGGTGTTCATGCTCGGCGCGGTGTTCACGATCGCGTTCGGCATCCCGATGTTCATGCTGATCAACACCGGCGCGCTGATCATGGTGATCGTGGCCGTGGCGCTGTCGCTGCTGTTCAGCCACGATCCGATCTTCGCGGTGGAATCGAGCTGGTTCTCGGAGCAGTTCCCGGCCAACGTGCGCTCGTCGGGCATCTCGCTCGGCTACAACGGCGCCTCGGTGGTGGCCGGCCTGCTGCCGATCGTCGCCACGGCGATCTACGGCGCGTTCGGCTGGATCGGCCCGGCGCTGATGTTCTCGGCGCTCGGCATGATCTCCGTGTGCTGCGCGCTGACGATGAAGGAAACCGCGCCGGCGGTGGTCGAGAGGCGCAGCGGCAAGACCGGCACGGAGCAGCGTTACGCGGCCTGAGCGATGTGGTGAAACGTGGTTCGAGAGCCCGCCCCTGTCGAGGGGCGGGCTTTTTCGTGGGTGGGGGTTCGTATGGATGCCGGGCGCGCGGCAGGCAGCCGCAATCGCGAACGGTAGAATGCGCGGCGCGGGTCCTCATGTGGATGGGCCTGCTCGCCGCCCTCGCGCAGCACTGAGCGCGCCGCCCACCCCTCAAGCCGGAATCAGCCGCTCCGCCTTCAGCCGCTCGAACAGGCTCACGAACGCATCGGGCGTGCTCTGGTAATCGAGGAAGCCGGCCAGGCGGCTCTTGCTCATGTCGGTCACCACTTCCATCGGCCGGCCGAGGTCGGCGTCGGTGTGCCACCACGAGGCGAGCCGGCCGATGTCGGGCTCGGCCAGCGCATGTCGGGCAGCGATCGCGCGCCAGGCCTCCGGCGCGTCCTGCATGCGCGCCTCCAGCGGCCGCACCACGCCGTCGAACGGCGCGGGCTCGACGCCGAAATACGCGGCCAGTTGTGCCCACAAGGTCTTCCAGCGGAACACGTCGCCGTTCACCACGTTGAAATCCTCGTTGCGCCCGGCCGCGCTCGTCGAGGCCCATTCGAGCTGGCGCGCCAGGATGCGCGCGTCGGTCATGTCGGTCAGGCCGTGCCATTGCGCGGCCGAGCCCGGAAACACGAAGGGCTGCCCGCTTGCGCGGCACAGCGTGGCGTACACGGCCAGCGTCTGGCCCATGTTCATCGCGTTGCCGGGCGCGTAGCCGATCACCGTGTGCGGACGATGCACGCTCCACGAGAAGCCGTCGCGCGCGGCCGCCTCGAACAGCCGGTCCTCCTGCGCGTAATAGAAATTGTCGACCGGCTGGCGGCCCTGCGATTCGCGGAACGGCGTATCGGGCACCGCGCCGGCCGCATAGGCCTCGAACGGGCCGAGGTAATGCTTGAGCCCCGTCACGAGCGCGGCGTGCTCGAGCGTGCCGCGTCGCGCCAGCGAATCCAGCACGTTGCGCACCATCGCGCCGTTCACGCGGATGTTCTCCTGCTCGTTCGCCTGTCGCGCCCAGGCCGTGAAGAACACGTGGCTCACGTCGAGCTCGGCGGTGGCGGCCGCGACCGATTCGGCCGAGGTCAGATCGGCCACCACCGGCCGGCAACCCGGCACGCCGGCGCCGCGCCCGCGCGACAGCCCGTGCACGATCCAGCCGTTCGACAACAGGCGCTCGGCGAGCGCCCGGCCCGTGACGCCGCTCGCGCCCACGATCAATGCCTTGCGATTCATCATTCACTCCGGTTCAGGTTCTGCGACGAGCTTACTTCAGACTGCAATTCCGATTCGGGATAGTATTTCGCCATCTGCACGAATCCAGTTCCTCAATGGCCGCGTTTCCGACCGAACGCCTGAAGGGCATCATCCCGTTCGTCTGCGCGGCCGAGGCCGGCAGCTTCACGGCCGCGGCCGAGCGCCTGAACCTCACCAGCTCGGCGGTGGCCAAGAGCGTCGCCCGGCTCGAGCAGCGCCTCGGCGTGACGCTGTTCGAGCGCACCACGCGCCGCCTCGCGCTGACCGACGCGGGGCGCGCCTTCCACGACACCTGCACCACCATCCTCGGCGAACTGGCCGAGGCCGAAGCCGCGCTGTCCGCGCAGCAGCGCGCGCCGGTGGGCGTCGTGCGGGTCGCCGTGCCCGCCTCGTTCGGCCGGCTGTGCGTGGTGCCGGTGCTGGCCGGCTTCGCCGCGCAGTACCCGGAGGTGCGCCCGCACCTGCTGTTCTCCGACCGCTTCGCCGACCTGGCCGAGGAAGGCATCGACCTGGCCGTGCGGGTGGGCGGGCCGCAGGATCTGCCGCCGTCGATCGTGCGGCGCCATCTGGGCCGCGAGCGGCTGATCTTCTGCGCGGCGCCGGCCCGGCTCGCGCGGCACGGCGCGCCGGACACGATCGAGGCGCTGCAGGACCACGACTGCATCGTGTACGGCCGGCCCGACGGCAGCCTGCCGCCCTGGACCTGGACGCGCGCGGACGGCGAGGTGGCGCAATGCACGCCGAAACCGCGCATCGTGGCCGGCGACGCGGAGGCGCAGCTCGCCTTCGTGCGCGACGGGCTCGGCATCGCGCAGCTCGCCACCTGGCTGGTGCGCGACGATCTCGAGGCGGGACGGCTGGTGGAGGTGCTGCCGCACGCGGCCACCGACGGCCTGCCACTGAGCCTGCTGTGGCCGGTGGCGCGGCAGCGGACGCCGAAGGTCAACGTGCTGGCGCAGCAGCTGGAAGCGCGGCTGCGGATCCGGTGAGGCGGCTCGACAGGCATCGCATTCGCCCCGGTCATCGACTGCTCCGCCTGGTCCGCGCCATTCGCGATTAATATTGCGCCGTCACGCTTCGGCGTTATATTCGACTGATTCGAATTCGAAAATCGTCCGATGAATACGATTTCCGATTCGACATACCGGCGCTGAATGGTGGCGCCACAGACCGGACATTCACAGGACAAGCGCGCCCATGCCTGGTGGTCGGGCGGCGCGAGCCGCCACCGCGCATGACGGGCCGAGAGACCGAGGAGCACACGACGATGACACCCGACATCGAACCGATCACTTCGCTCAAGCCGTTCTCGCGGCGGATGGCCGAGGATCTGCTGACGCATTTCCCCGGCTGGATCGCGCACCTCGCGATCGCCAGCGAGGCCGACGGGCCCGACTTCCTGATTCGGATTCCGCCGCCGCAAGCCTCCCGCGGCGGCGCGCTGGAGATCTACTGCGTGGAAGACGACGAGGAAGTGACGGTGTGCTACGCAGGCACCCACGGACATTACGGCTCCGTGCTCGGCACGCGCGAGGATCCCGTCGCGGCACTCGCGCCGATCCGCGACATCCTCGACGAACGGCGCGCCGTGGTGTCCTACATCCTGCCGCCGAACGCGGACATGCCGCACGGATTCGTGGCGAGCGGCCCCGTCGCGGCGGACCGGATTCCCGGCGCGAATTACGAGTACTACTACACGACCTCGATCCGCGTGCGTTCCTGGCGGGGCACGCACGATGCCGAGTTCCACGCACCGTACGTGAAGGACCGGCCGCGGCCCGAAGCCCGGCACGCCACGCGATAGCCCACCGATCCGCTGCGGGTCGCGACGCCGTCGCCGCGACGCCGCGCCGTGCAGACACCGGACCCGTTCAGGCGGGGCGCGCGGCACGCCGCCTTCAGCTTCCCGAAGGATTCGGCACGTAGAATCGGCCGGCGATCCCCGCAACTCGGAGCCCTCCATGCCACCCGTCCGCCCCCTGCTGTTCGCCACCGCGCTCACGGCGCTCGCCATCGCTTTCGGCGGCGTCGCCCATGCCGACGTCGTCGAATCCTGGCAGTCCGTGCCGCCGCCCGCGCCGCCCGCGCTGAAGGCGGTCGGCATCACCGATCCCGCCCACACGGCGCTGCTGCTGCTCGATTTCGACACGAGCACCTGCAATGCCGGCGCGCGCCCCGATTGCGTGGCGTCGCTGCCGCACGTGGCGGAACTGCTGAAGCAGGCCCGCGCGGCGGGGCTGATGACCGTCTACAGCCTCACCAGCACCGGCACGCTCGCGGCGGTGCCGCCCGCGATCGCCGCGAAGGGCGACGAAACGGTGGTGCGCTCGGGCGTGGACAAGTTCCTCGACACGAACCTGGAGGCGGCGTTGAAGGCGCGGGAGATCCGCACCGTGATCGTGACCGGCACGGTCGCGCACGGCGCGGTGCTGTTCACGGCCAGCGAGGCCGCGTTGCGCGGCTTCAGGGTGGTGGTGCCGGTGGACGGCATGTCGAGCGCCGACGCCTACGGCGAGTACGCGGCGGCGTGGGTGCTGGCCAATGCGCCGGCCGGCGTGAGCCGGAACCTCACGCTCACGCGCGCGGCGCTGATCGGTTTTCCTCGCTGAGGACGACCGTCGGGTGCACCGTTGCCGACCCGCGCGGGCCGGCCGCGGCAGCGCCCGACGACGCTCAGAAGCGCTCGGTCAGCACGATCTTCACGATCGGGTAGAAGCGCAGGTCGTGCGCCTTGTCACGCAGTTCCTGCTCGGCGGCGGCCACGTTGTTGGCGCCGGCCGCGGCGGAAACCAGCGGCGGCACGTCGAACGAGACGTGCGGCGTGCCGTAGGCCACGCCGATGTCGGCGGCCACCGACAGGCCGGCCTTGGCGGTCGGGTTGTGACCGAGGCCGAGGCCGATGTACGGGCGCACGGTCGGCCACTTCAGCCGGGCGGACACGGTCTGGCCGAAGCCCGGCACCGTCACGCCGTTGATGCGGTAGGTGCCGTTGGCAGCCGGCACGGCATCGCCGCTGACCTGATCGCCGCCGATCAGCGCGCCGACGGTCAGATGCACGGGCACGTGCGTGGGGAACGGGAACACGTCGGCGAACGCGCCACCGTGGATCAGGCGTACGTGGGCGCTGTAATCCTGGCCATCCGACTTGAACGTATGCGACAGTGCGAAGCCGCCCACTTCCGCGCGCACGGCGAGATTCGAATTGAACGCGTGGCCCACGCCGGCACTGACGCCGTCGGTGCCGACACCACCATAGATCTCGTTGGGACCGGCCTGCGCGGCCTCAGCGCCGAGCGCAAGCGCGGCGATCGATGCAACGGCGAACAGCCGTTTGAAACTTTTGACTTCCATGAATCCTTCCTGAGCGGGAGCTGGGCGAAGCACTTGCTTCGCAGTTCACAACAATCGGCCTGACTATAGCTGTCGGATTACCGACCGATTGCCCCGGTATGAAGGAGAAACAACGCCCAATTCCTCGAATTGGCCGACATTTTGGCGTCACCCTCCGACCCGCTCAATCGCGCCGCACCAGCGCCACCAGCAGCACGCCGCCGATCAGCGCGGTGATCACGCCGATCGGCAGGTCGTCGGGGGCGATCAGCGTGCGCGCGAGCACGTCGGCCCAGACCAGCGCGAGCGCGCCGCCGAGCCCGGCCGCCGGCAGCAGCCGGCCGTGCTCGGCGCCCACCAGGCGCCGGCACACGTGCGGCACCACCAGCCCCACGAAGCCGATCGCGCCGCTCACGGCCACCGCGGCGGCGGTCAGCAACGAGCACACCACGAACAGCTCGCGACGGCGCGCGCTCACGTCCACGCCGAGCGCGGTGGCGGCCACGTCGCCGCTGACCAGCGCGTTGAGCTCGCGCCGTCGGCCCACCAGCAGCAGCGCGCCGAACACGAGGCTTGCGGCCGGCACGCCGAGCAGGCTCCAGCGCGCGAGCCCCAGGCCGCCGAGCATCCAGAACAGCACCGACTGCGCGGCACGCGGATCGCCGACATAGATCAGAAGATTGGCCAGCGCCATCGCCGCGAACGACACGGCCACACCCGACAGCAGCAGCCGCGACGAGTCGAGCCGCCCGGCGCGCGCGCCGAGCACGATCACCAGCGCGGTGGCCCCGAGCGCGCCCGCGAACGCGAAACCCGACAGCGTCAGCCAGCCGAACGCGGCACCGAACCACACGGTGGCCGCCACGGCGCCAAGCGACGCGCCGGCGCTCACGCCGAGCAGATGCGGATCCACCATGCGGTTGCCGGTGGCCGCCTGCAGCGCCACGCCCACCATCGCGAGCGTGGCGCCCACCAGCGCGCCGAGCAGCACGCGCGGCAGGCGGATCAGCCAGACGATCGTGTCGATGCCCGCCGGCACGCCCGACACACCCGGCACGGCCCCGCCACCGCCGAGATGCGCGGCCAGCACGCGCGCCACCGCGCCCGGCGCGATCGGCACCGGGCCGAGCCCGGTCGCCACCAGCATCGACGCGATCAGCAGCAGCGCGCCGGCCGCCAGCACGATGCGCCCTCTGCCTTGCCCTCGTCGCGGATCGGCGCGCATCGCTCAGCGCCCCGCCGCCGGCGACGCGAACGCGGCCGGATGCAGCCCGCGCGCGATCGTCTCGACGGCCTCGGCATTGCGCACGCCCGGCGTGGCCGCGTCGTAGGGAATCACGATGAAGCGCCGCGCGCGGATCGCCGCGACCTGCGCGAGCGCGGGGTTGCCGGTCAGGTACGCGATCTTCTGCGCGGCCGTCTCGGCGCCGTAGTCGACGATCACGATCGCCTGCGGATCGCGCGCCACCACGCTTTCCCAGCCCACCGCGGCCCAGCTCTGCGCGAGATCGTCCATCACGTTGGCGCCGCCGGCCGCGCGGATCAGCGCGGTGGGCATCGCGTGGCGGCCGGCCGTAAACGGCTTGTCGCCGCCGCTGTCGTACACGAAGGTGCGCACCGGCGTCACATCGGGCCCGAGCCTGCGCGCCACGGCAGCCACCCGCGCGCGCATCGCGTCGATCGTCTGCGCGGCGCGCGGCGCCACGTCGAAGATCGCGCCGAGATTGCGCAGGTCGGCGTACACGTCGTCGAACGACGCGGACGGGCGCGCCATGACGTGCGAGCACGATTCGGTCAGCTCGTACGAGGCGATGCCGAAGCGCGCGAGCGTCTCGGGCGTGACCGGCCCGCCCACCCGCATGCCGTAGTTCCAGCCGGCCACGTACAGGTCGGCGCCGGCCGCCACCAGCGTCTCGAGCGCCGGGTACTGGCGCGCGAGCTCGGGCAGTCCGTTCAGTTGCGCGCGCAATGCGGGCGTGGCCGTCTTCCAGCCGCCGATGCCGGTGTAGCCGGCCATGCGGTCGCGCAGGCCGAGCGCGAGCATCATCTCGGTCAGGTTCACGTCGTTGCTGACCGCGCGCGACGGCGCGTGCTCGAAGGTGACGGCGCGCTTGCAGCTGCGGATCGTGACCGGATAGTGGCCGGCGGCGCAGGCCGGCGCGGCCGATGCAACCAGCGCGACGGCGCAGACGAGCGCCAGGAGGTTCATGCGGTGATGCTTCACGGGATCAGGATTCCTCTTCGATCAGCAGCGTCACGCGCGGGTAGCCGCCGCGAGGGTGGCGATCCACGATCGCGTCCACCCCGTACACGGCCTTCAGCAGCGGCGCGGTCAGCACCGCTTCGGGCGCGCCCTGCGCCACGATCTCGCCGTCGGCGAGCACGAACAGCCGGTCGCAGAACGCGGCGGCCAGGTTCAGGTCGTGGATCGTGGCGAGCGTGGCGATCCGCAGCCGCTTCACGAGCGCGAGCAGCGCGAGCTGGTGGCGCGGATCGAGATGGTTGGTCGGTTCGTCGAGCATCAGCAGCTCGGGCGCCTGCACCAGCGCACGCGCGAGCAGCGCGCGCTGCCGCTCGCCGCCCGACAGCGTGGCGAAGGCACGGGCAGCCGCATCGGCCAGCCCGACCTCGGCGAGCGCGGTGGCCACGCGCGCGGCATCCTCGGCCGTGTCGGCATCGAGCATGCGCTTGTGCGGCGTGCGCCCCATCGCCACCACCTGCGCGACGCTCAGGCCGAATTCGTCGGGCGGATCCTGCAGCACCACGGCGATGCGCTGCGCCACGCGCCGCGCAGGCAGCGCCCACAGGTCGTCGCCGCCCACCGTCACGGTGCCCGCGTGCGGGCGCTCGTAGCGAAACGCGCAGCGCAGCAGGCTGGTCTTGCCGCTGCCGTTCGGGCCGATCAGCCCGACGAACTCGCCGGGCCGCACGTCGAGCGCGACGCGCCGCAGCAGCGCGCGCGCCGCACCCCGTGCCTGCGGCCCACCGGCCGGGGTCCAGTCGAGCCGATCGATGCGCAGCGTGCTCATGCGGGGCGCCCGGTCAGAACTTCAGCGTGGCGGTCACGCCGCCCGAACGCGGCGCGCCGAGCAGCCATTCGCCGCCGTCGTTCTGGCTGGTCTCGGCATAGACGCGGTTGGTCAGGTTGTGCAGGTACAGCGACAGCGTGAGCTGCCTGGTGGCACGCCACGAGGCCGACGCGTCGACCAGCGTGTAGGACGGCAGATGCACGGTGTTGGCGGTGTCGCCGTAGCGGCGCCCCACGTAGCGCAGCCCCGCGCCCGCGCGCCAGCCCGGCGCGAAGGCCCAGTCCACCCACAGGTTCGCGGTCTGCTGCGGGATGTCGATCGGCACCTTGCCGGCCCGCGACACGCTCGCGCCGTTCACGGACTCGTCGAAATCGTCGTAGCGCGCACGCAGGAAGGCCGCGTTCGCGTCCACCGAGATGCCGAACGGCAGCGCCAGCGCGCCGGTCCACTCCGCGCCGCGCGACGACTGCCTGCCGACCTGGATCGTCTGCCCCGGGTTCTGCGGATCGGCGCTCAGGATGTTGCGCTTGACGATCTGGTAGAACGCCAGCGTCCAGGCGCCGCGCCCGCCCGCGAAGGCCTGCTTGACGCCCGCTTCCCACTGGTCGCCGGTGGACAGGTCGAACGCGCTGCTCGACTTCGACAGCGTGATCAGCGAGCCCACCCCGTCGGTGCCGGTCGTGTACTGGCCGTACAGCGACAGGTCCGGCGTCAGCGAGAACACCAGGCCGGTGCGCCAGCTGGTGTGCGCGAAGGTCTTGTCGAACGAGGACGCGGCGGCGGTGGCGGTGGCGAAGGTGTCGCGATGGAAGTCGATGTAGTCGTAGCGCAGCCCCGAGATCCACGACAGGCGATCGCCGAGCTCCACGCGGTCCTCGGCGAACACGCCGGCCTGGTGGGTGTGCGTGCGGTACACGGGCACGGTCGCGTCCGGGCTCGAGAACACGCCCGGGTCGAAGCCGAACTGCGGCACCACCGATTGCCCGTCGAACGGCGTGTTGCTGCCGTCCACGAAGCTCACGTCGTTGAATTCGGCGCCCACCACGAGGCGGTTCTGGCGGCCGGCGAGATGGCCGTCGAAGGTGGCGTCGAGCCGGTCGCCCACCTGCCGCTCGTGGTGCGTGATCTCGATGTAGTCGCTGCGCAGCACGACGCCGTCGCCCTGCAGCGCATAGCTCTCCGAATCGTGCCAGTGGCGATCGGTCAGCATGCCGTACAGGCGGTTCGTGATGGTCAGGCCGGGCGCCGCGCGCCAGCTGGCGCTCAGGCGCGCCCAGCGATCGTGATAGGTGATCGAGGCGTCGCCGACGTTGTAGTTCTGCCGGCCCAGCGCCGGATTCGGCACGCCGTCGGCCACCGGCACGCCGAAGTAGCGCATCGGCTTCTGGCGCGAGAAGTCGTAGTCGAGCGTGAACGACAGGCGCGGATTCACGTCGAGCTTCAGCGCGCCGCCCACCGAGGTGAGATGCGATTCGCCGCGCGGCAGCCAGCCGTCGTCGCGATCGTCGTTGACGTAGAAACGATACGACAGCATCGGCCCGAGCGCGCCGGTGGTGTCGAGCGCGACGCGCTTCTCGCCGTAGGCGCCCGCGCCCACCAGCAGCGTGGTCGAGCGCTCGCGCTGCGGCGCCTTCGGCACCACGTTGATCACGCCGCCCATGCCGCCCTCGCCGTACAGCACCGAAGCCGGGCCGCGCAGCACCTCGATGTGGTCCACCTGCCAGGTGTCGACCGGAAAGGTCACGGTGCCGGCGCCCACCAGCATGCGCGTGCCGTCGTACAGCGTGGTGATCGACTCGGGGCCGCTGAAGCCGCGCACCGACATCGCGGTGCCGCCGTTGCCGGGCGCCGCGTCGGCGGCGAAGCCGGCCGCGCGCGTCACGGCGTCGAGCACGGTGGTGTCGCCGCGCTCGCGCACCCGCTCGCCGTCGAGCGTCTCGACGCTGGCCGGCGTGTCGAGGCTCGACAGGCCGAGCCGGCTGCCGGTGCCGATCGAGGTGCTCAGCGCGCGCGCCGGCGCGGGCACGGCGGCGGCGTTGCCCGCCCCGACGCGGATCGCGGGCAGTGCGGTGGCGCCCCCGGCGAACGCCGCGGACGATGCCGACGCCGGCGACGTATCGTCGGCCAGCGCGACGCGCGGCGCGCCGATCAGCGAGGCGACGGCGACCACGCCGGCGCAGGCATGACGCGACGCGGCACACAGCGTGCCTTGCGTCGGAGGGATCGACGCGTCGGTCTGAGGAATACGAACGCGACGCACGCACGAACGGCGAGCGCCCCCGACACGGGAAGCTTGAATCACGCGGATGTCTCCTGGGGTTTCGCGCCCCGGTGAGCAATGAAGGAATCGAAACGACGCGAAACTCAGGTCTGACTTCCGGCGAAACTGTCAAAGATAGTTAAACCGGTCACAGTGGCGCGACCGCGCGGGATTTTCACCCGCTTCCGAGCTTGACGCGGCGCTATTCTAGCGTGACTGGACAAGGCCGCAAGACAAGATCGACCCGGGGATCGAGGCGGCCTGACAGGCATCCTGTCGTGACATGAACGCGTAGGCGGCGTCGATCGGAATATTGATCCGACGCCGAACCGACTCGTGTCGAGGCTATGATGCCGGGCTTGCCGACTGCAGGCTGCCGTCGTTGCTCCCGCTTCTGCTTCCGACTCATGCAAGGTTCGTACAATTACTTTCTGGTGGCGGTGTCGTTCGTGGTGGCCACCCTGGCCTCCTATACCGCCCTCGACCTGACCAGCCGCATCACCGTGCTCGCCCGCTCGCTGCAGCGCCACGCCTGGCTCGCCGGCGGCGCGGTGGCGATGGGCACCGGCATCTGGTCGATGCACTTCCTCGCGATGCTGGCGTTCACGTTGCCGATTCCGCTCGGCTACGACCTGATCGACACCACCCACTCGCTGATGCTGGCGATCGTCGTCTCCTACTTCGCGCTGTACTTCACCACGCTCGCGCGCGCCACGCGCGTCGATCTCGCGGTGAGCGGCGTGCTGATGGGCTGCGGTGTGGCCGGCATGCACTACACGGGCATGGCCGCGATGCAGATGTCGCCGGCGATCGACTGGCAGCCGGGCTGGCTCGCCACCTCGCTGGTGGTCGCGATCGGCGCCTCGATCGCGGCGCTGTCGATCGCGCGCCGGCTGCGCAACGACCACAGCCGCCCGATGATCCGCGCCCGCGTGATCGCCGCGCTGGTGATGGCGACCGGCATCAGCGGCATGCATTACGCCGGCATGGCCGCCGCGCACTTCGTGCCCGGCAGCGTGTGCGGCGCGGCCAACGGCATCGACTCGGCCTGGCTCGCCACCACCATCTCGCTGTTCACGTTCGCGATCCTGTTCGTCACGCTGCTGCTCTCGCGCATCGATGCGCGCAACGCGCGGCTCGCGCACGCCATCACGAACCTGAATGGCGAGATCCTGCGTCTCGCCACGCTCGACACGCTGACCGGCCTGCCGAACCGCAGCACCCTGAACGCACGCATCACCGAGGCGGTCGACAAGGCGAGCCGCCAGCAGACCGGCTTCGCCGTGCTGTTCATGGATCTGGACGGCTTCAAGGGCATCAACGATTCGCTCGGCCACTCGATCGGCGACCAGGTGCTGGTGTCGTTCGCGAACCGGCTGCGCACCTGCGTGCGTTCGATCGACACCGTGGCGCGGCTCGGCGGCGACGAGTTCGTGCTGCTGGTGGAGTCGATCTCGACGGCCGACGACGCGCGCAAGGTGGCCGAGAGCGTGCTGGAGCGCACCCGCGACAGCGCCTGGAGCACCGACACGCCGCTGCTGGTCACGCCGAGCATCGGCGTGGCGATGTACCCGAGCGACGGCGACACGGTGGAGGCGCTGCTCAAGCACGCCGATGCCGCGATGTACGAAGCCAAGCGTGCCGGGCGCGGCACCTTCCGATTCTTCGAGCCGGGCATGAACGACGCCACGCTGCGCACGCTGCAGATCCAGCAGGCGCTGCACGAGGCGCTGGCCCGGGATTACTTCTCGCTGCACTTCCAGCCGAAATTCCGCGGCGACTCGCGCGCGCTGACGGGTGCCGAGGCGCTGATCCGCTTCCGCCACCCGAAGCTCGGCGCGATCCCGCCGCTGGACTTCATCCCGATCGCCGAGCGCTCGGGGCAGATCGTGCCGATCGGCTACTGGGTCGTGCGCGAGACCTGCCGCCACATCCGCGGCTGGATCGCCGCCGGGCTGCCCGCCATGAAGGTGGCCGTGAACCTGTCCACGCGCCAGCTCGCGCAGCCGGGCCTCGCCGCGGCGATGCTCGAGATCGTGCGCGAGGAACAGGTCGAGCCGCAGTTGCTGATCTTCGAGATCACCGAGACGATGGCGATGCAGGACGCCGAGCGCACGATCGTGGCGATCCGCGATTTCCAGACGGCCGGCTTCGAGATCGCGATCGACGACTTCGGCACCGGCTATTCGAGCCTCGCCTATCTGCAGCGCTTCCGCGTCAAGCAGCTCAAGATCGACCGCTTCTTCACCAACGGGCTCGACCGCCACGGCAAGGAAGGCGCCGCGATCGTGTCGGCGATCATCGCGCTCGCGCATTCGCTCGACATGGACGTGGTGGCCGAGGGCGTGGAGACGGTCAGCCAGCTGGACAAGCTCAAGTCGCTCGACTGCGACGAGATGCAGGGCTTCCTGCTCGGCCAGCCGCTGACGTCCGAGGCGTTCGAGACGCTGGTGCGCGAGCTGTCGTCGGGTGGTGGCGAGGCAGCGGCATCTCCCACCGCTTCGCCAGCCGCTTCGCCGGACCCGGCATCGGCCGCGCCGCTGCCGTCTTCCCAGAAACCCGAGCCGGAACCGGCCTGACGACGCCTCACACGGCCGCGCGCAGCGCGTTCATCACCACACTGAACGCGGGCGTGGGCTGACGGCGGCTCGGGTAGTACAGATGGAAGCCCGCGAAGGTCGGGCACCAGCCGTCGAGCACGCGCACCAGCGCACCGCGCGCCTCGTGCTCGACGATCCGCTCCTGCGGCACGTAGGCGAGCCCGGCACCGGCCAGCGCGGCCTTCACCGCCATGGTGGCGGTGCTGAACACGAGCTGCCCCGCCACCCGCACCTTCAGCGCCCGCCCCGCCC
This sequence comes from Burkholderia sp., assembly GCA_030151225.1. GTDB lineage: Bacteria > Pseudomonadota > Gammaproteobacteria > Burkholderiales > Burkholderiaceae > Burkholderia. The sequence continues at coordinate 15,719 of JASLEG010000094.1, forward strand.
GCTCGAACTCCCATGCATAGAGGCCGCCCGCCGTCGGCAGCCGGATGTTGATGCAGTTGTGCGCGGTCAGGTCCTGCGGCGTGGCCGGCACGCCGTGGCGCGCGAAATAGGCCGGCGTGCCCACCACCGCCATGCGCACGTCGGCGCTGATGCGCACCGCCACCATGTCGCGATCGATCTGCTCGCCGAGCCGCACGCCGGCATCGAGCCGCTCGGCCACGATGTCGGTCAGGCCGTTGTCGATCACGATCTCCACGTTGATCTCGGGATAGGCCGGCAGCAGCCGCTCGATCACGGGCCACAGCACCCGCTCCGCCGAATGCTCGCCGGCGGCGATGCGCACCGTGCCGGCCGGCTTGTCGCGCAGCGCGCCGAGCGCCGCGAGCTCGGCCTCCACCTCGTCGAGATGCGGCCCCACCGCGCGGATCAGGCGCTCGCCGGCCTCGGTGGGCGCGACCCGGCGCGTGGTACGGGCCAGCAGGCGCAGCCCGAGGCGGGTCTCGAGGCCGCGCAGCGTCTGGCTCAGCGCCGATTGCGAGACGCCGAGCCTGGCCGCCGCGCGCGTGAAGCTGCCCTCGCGCGCGATGCACAGAAAGGCCGTGAGGTCGGACAGATCGGAACGCGCCATTGATAACCCCCGCTTATGACTTCATGCGGATTCTAGCGCTTAATCGGAAAGTCGCGCGCTGCTACATTGGCCGCCTCGATGCCCGATCCAAGGAATCCCAGCCATGAACATCACCCGATGCGGCAGCCAGCCGTCCGTGCCCGGCCCGGCCGACTACTTCACCGGCACCGTGCGCGTGGACGCGCCGTTCGCCGGCAGCGCCCCCGCCCGCGTGGCCGGCGCCACCGTCACCTTCGAGCCCGGCGCGCGCACCGCCTGGCACACGCATCCGCTCGGCCAGACGCTGATCGTGACGGCCGGCCTCGGCCGCGTGCAGCGCGAGGGCGGCCCGATCGAGGCGATCCGCCCCGGCGACGTGGTGTGGATCGCCCCCGGCGAGCGCCACTGGCACGGCGCGGCCGACACCTGCTCGATGACCCACATCGCGATCGCCGAGGTGCTCGACGGCAGCCCGGTCACGTGGATGGAGCCGGTGACGGACGCGCAATACGGGGCCGGCGAGGCAGGCTGACGCGCCGACTCGCGATCTCGACCGATCGCCCCGCTTCAATCAGGAATGCGAACACTTCATGCGAAACGTCATCGTCGTCATCGGCCCCGGCTCGATCGGGCTCGCCATCGCGCGGCGGGTCGGCGCCGGCGCCACGCTGCTGCTGGCCGACCGCCGCCAGGATCTGGCCGAGGCCGCCGCCGACACGCTCGGCGCGGCCGGCTTCGCGGTGGCCACGCACGGCGTGGACATCGCCTCGCGCGCTTCGGTGCAGGCGCTGGCCGAGCGCGCCGCGGCGCTCGGGCCGGTCCACGGGCTGATCCACGCGGCCGGCGTGTCGCCGTCGCAGGCCACGCCCGACACGATCCTGAAGGTGGATCTGTACGGCACGGCGCTGGTGCTCGAGGCGTTCGGCAGGGTGATCGAGCCCGGTGGCGCCGGCGTCGTGATCGCCTCGCAGTCGGGCCACCGCCTGCCGCCACTCACGGCCGAACAGGATGCGGCGCTGGCCACCACCCCGGCCGATGCGCTGCTGGCGCTGTCGATGCTGCAGCCCGATCAGGTGCAGGATGCGCTGCATGCGTACCAGTTGTCGAAGCGCGGCAACGCGCTGCGCGTGCGCTTCGAGGCGCTGCGCTGGGGCCGGCGCGGCGCGCGCCTCAATGCGATCAGCCCCGGCATCGTGATCACGCCGCTCGCGCGCGACGAGCTGAACGGGCCGCGCGGCGCCGGCTATCGGAACATGATCGAATCGAGCCCGGCGCGGCGGGCGGGCACACCGGACGAGGTGGCCAACGTGGCGGCGTTGCTGATGGGGCCGGACGGCGGCTTCATCACCGGCAGCGACGTGCTGATGGACGGCGGCACGACCGCCCACTACTGGTTCGGCGACGCCGCGGCGCGCGGATGACGGAAGGGGAATCGAGGGCCGGCGCCCTCGCCTACAGCGCCTCCTGGCACAGCACCATCATCCGCTGCACCATCGTGGACGCCTCGTTGAGCTCCATCTCGCTCGTGAACAGCGCGGGCACGCTCGACAGCCGCACCGCGATGCCCGCGCCGAGCAGGTCGCGGCTCGCGATCTTCAGCGCGAGCTGGCCGATCAGCACGCGGTCGAGCCAGCCCATCTCCACCTGCTGCCTGGCGAGCCAGCGGCGGCAGCACTCCACCACGTGATCGACGCGCCATTCCTGCGTCAGGGCATAGGACGCGGCGGCAATCGCGACGAGGTAGCACAGCAGCTCGGGCCGTGCGCTCGTCGTGTCGCTGAATTCGGGTTTGCTCATGCGATTGACCTTCGATGCAATGCAGTACGTCGGCGACAAGTATGAACGAACGCCAAAATAACAAGCGGATTCCCGCGATGCGGCCGTCGCGCGCGCGAGACAGCCGCCACCGGAATGCGAAACGCCGGGCCCGCGCGCGATGCGCGAGCCCGGCGAGCGCCGTCAGGGCATGGCCACGATGGACAGGGGCAGGGACATCCGGCCAGGCCGGCAGGTTCAGTTACCCGACCTGGCAGCCTGCTGTGCCTGCTCTTCGTCGCCACGCAGCAGCGTGAAGCGATTCTGATCGAACAGATAGTAGTAGGTTCCGTTGCCGGTTTCATTCCGGCTGCCGTGCACGATCACAAGCTTGCTGTCGCGCCGGAACTGCACCGGCTGCTCGATGTCGGGATTCCAGCAGCACACGGTGAACGGCAGCCAGATGACGTTGCCGGTCTGCGCGTCGACGGCCACCGACATGGTGCACGACGCGCCGCAGCCCCACGAGCTCATCGTGTAATGGCCGGCGAAATTCGGGGCACGACCGCTGAGCTGGCGCAGGCGCGCGGCGAACTTGCGATCGTCGGCCGACTGGATCACGGTGGGCGACACGCGGCCGCTCCAGGCCGGCGCCGGGAAGTTGTCGAACTGCGGGATCGGCGGGCTGGCGGCCGGCAGCGGGGCCGCCGCCAGCGCGAACAGCGCCGCGGCACCGAAACGAAACGGATTCATCGCGATTCGCCGCGTCAGACCCAGTGGTGCTGTTCCAGGAATTTTCGGGCGTGGAAAGCACTGTGATAGCGGCCGTACAGATAACGGATCCCGCCCTGTGCTTCTTCCACTGCCACACCGAATGATTTCTCGCCATTCGGATTCATCGGATACTGCGCGCGCATCAATTGAAACAGGCCGCGCGCCATCGAATCCGGATTGTGGGCATTGACCACCCCGGCCGATTGCTGAGCCATGATCCACAACAGGTCGGAATAATCGCCGGCTGGAGTCTTTTCGAGTCCCATGGCCTTGCGCAATGCCATCCGGGAAGCCGCCGGCACCACCGAAGGATCGACTGCCACCCAGCCCTGCGCCTTGCGCGGACGCGGCGACAGGCTGCCCGACTGCGACTGCTTTTTCTGTTCTGCACTCATCGTCGTGTTCCAGTGTGTTTAACGCTCGGACCGAATCGCCCCGCTGCATTCCGAACCGGCCGACGGCGACTATAAACGCAAAGTATCGCGCCGTAAATGAAACCGGCCGATTGAAATCGATTTATTGATTTCTTCAATCCCTGCACTGGAAATTTTTTCCTCCCGATTTATACGGCGGCTTTCGATTCGGTCATTTTTATCGTCGCACGATATTAATGAATATCGGTTCATGATTTTTCGGGCGGATTTCATATGTGTGAATGCCACATATTTTCCTTTCGGTTCCGAAAGTCGGCGCGCGCCATGCGCGGCACCCACCCCGCCGGTATGATGGACTGTCGCGCGCATCTCACGCCGCCCTCGCCCCCTTTCAGAACAACGCCCGGAGACATCGCCATGCAGTCGTTCTCGTTCCAGACCGTTCCGCACATCGTGCTCGAACCGGGCCTCGCACGCCGGCTCGGCGAACTGCTGCGCGAGCGCCATGCCGAGGCGCGGCGCGCCTGCGTGGTGACCGACGCGTTCCTGCACCGCAGCGGCGCGCTCGCGCCGGCGCTGGCGAGCCTGGCCGGCGCCGGCTGGGACACGCTGGTGATCGACGACGTGGTGGCCGATCCGCCCGACGAGGTGGTGCGCGAGGCGGCCGGCCGCGCGCGCGGCTTCGGCACCGAGCTCGTGATCGGGCTGGGCGGCGGCTCGTCGATGGACGTGGCCAAGCTGGTGGCCGTGCTGTGCGCGAGCGATCAGCCGCTCGAGCAGATGTACGGCGTGAACCGCGTGCGCGGCGCGCGCCTGCCGCTCGTGCAGATACCCACCACGGCCGGCACCGGCTCCGAGGTCACGCCGATCTCGATCGTCACCACCGGCAAGACCACCAAGAGCGGCGTGGTATCGCCGAGCCTGTATGCCGATTCGGCGCTGCTCGATCCCGAGCTCACGGTGGGCCTGCCCGCCGCGGCCACGGCCGCCACCGGCATCGACGCGATGGTGCACGCGATCGAGGCCTACACGAGCCGGCGCCTGAAGAATCCGCTGTCCGACCACCTCGCCTGCAAGGCGCTGCAGCTGCTCTGCGCGAACCTGCTGCCCGCCTGCCGGGACGGCAGCGATCTGGCCGCGCGCTCGGCGATGCTGCTCGGCGCGATGCTGGCCGGCCAGGCCTTCGCGAATGCGCCGGTGGGCGGCGTGCATGCGCTCGCCTATCCGATCGGCGGCGTGTTCCACGTGCCGCACGGGCTGTCGAACGCGCTGGTGCTGCCCCATGTGCTGCGCTTCAACGTGCAGGCCGCCGCGCAGCAGTACGCGGAGCTCGGCCAGCTGATCGGGCTCGAGGCGAGCGGCAGCGTGGAGGACCAGGCGCATGCGTTCATCGCGCATCTGGTGGGGCTCGCGCGCGACGCCGGGCTGCCGCCGAACCTGCAGGCGGTGGGCATCGACGTGGGCGATCTGGCCGGGCTCGCCGCCGACGCGATGAAACAGGAGCGGCTGCTGATCAACAACCCGTGCGAGATCGACGAGGCGAGCGCGCTCGAGATCTATCGCAGCGCGTTCGAGCACGTGTACGACGAGGTGCGGTAGCGGCCCTCACGGGCCCGCCTCGCCGGCTCCGTAAGGCCGCATGCCGCCCAGTTGCCGAAGCATGTCGAGGAAGGCGCGCACCTTCGCGCTCAGCAGGCGCCGCGAGCTGTACAGCGCCCAGATCTCCACGGCCGGCCCGGCCTCCATGCCGAGCGACACCAGCGCGCCGGCCCGCACCTCGCGTTCGACCAGCAGGCCCGGCAGCATCGCCACGCCGGCGCCGGCCATCACGGCCTGCGGCACCATCAAGAGCGACGACAGGCGCAGCACGGGTTGCGGCGCGATCGTGCGCAGCTCGCCGTGGTCGCGATCGATGCTCCAGCGCGTGCCCGCCGCCGCATTGCCCGGCATCACGGCCGGCAGCGCGAGCGGCGCGTCGGCCTCGCGCGGCGCGGCCGGCAGCACGAAGCCCGGCGGCGCCACCAGCACCCGGCGGTCGGTGGCGATGCAGCGGCCCACCAGCAGCGCGTCCGGCGGCGGGTTGATGCGCACCACCAGGTCGAACGCGTCCTGCACCGGGTCCGCCACGCGATCCTCGGCCACGATCTCCAGCTCCACCTGCGGATAGGCCTGCGCGAAACGCGGCGCGATGCGGCTCAGCACCACGTGGGCGAACACCATCGGCGCGCTGACGCGCAGCCGCCCGCTCGGCACCGGCGCGCGCGCGGCCACCGCCTCGCCGGCCTCGTCGATCTCGGCCAGCAGCCCGCGGGTGCGCTCGTGCAGCGCGCGGCCCTCCTCGGTCAGGCGCAGGCTGCGCGCGCCGCGTTCGACCAGGCGCACGCCGAGCGCCTTCTCCAGCTCGGCCACGTGACGCGACAGCGTGGCCTTCGGCCGGTCGAGCGCACGGGCGGCCGGGCCGAAGCCCCGGTGCTGCGCGACGGCGTTGAAATCGGCCAGGGCGGCAAGATCCACGATCGTTCCATTGATGAGACGGGAAGTCTCGATTATCGGTCTATCGGTGCGTTTTCGGAACATCTATCGTGATGTCCATCGGGCCGCACTTCGGCGGCTCGCAACCGAAACGAAGGAGAAGGACATGACGATCTTGATCACGGGCGCCACGGGCGTCGTCGGCACGCAAGTACTCGCGCATCTGCAGGGCCCGGACGTGGCGGTGCGCGCGCTGACGCGCTCGCCCGAGCAGGCGCGCTTCGCGGCCGGCGTCGAGGCGGTGAAGGGCGAGCTGGCCGACCTCGGCGCGCTGCGCGCCGCGATGCGCGGCGTCGACACGCTGTTCCTGCTCGCGCCGAACGCGGCCGACGAGCTCACCCAGGCGCTGCAGGCGCTGGGCATCGCGCGCGAGGCCGGCGTGAAGGGCATCGTGTATCTGTCGGTGTTCAAGGGCGCCGATTACGTGGACGTGCCGCACTTCACGGGCAAGCACACGGTGGAACGCATGATCGAGCAGATGGACCTGCCCGCCACGATCCTGCGCCCCGCCTACTTCATGCAGAACGACGTGCGCCAGCAGGACGCGCTGCTCGCGCACGGCGTGTACGGCATGCCGATCGGCCGGCGCGGCATCTCGATGGTGGACGTGCGCGACATCGGCGAGGCCGCGGCGCGCGAGCTGCTGCGTCGCGAGCGTGCCGCCGGGCCGCTGCCGCGCACGGCGTTCGAGCTGGTGGGCCCCGATGCGCTCGACGCCGACGCGATCGCGGCGATCTGGGCCGACGTGCTGCAGCGGCCGATCCGCCACGGCGGCGACGATCTCGACGTGCTCGAGGCGCGGCTCAAGCCGTTCGCGCCGGACTGGCTCGTGTACGACATGCGCCTGATGATGCAGCGCTATCAGCAGGACGGGGCCGTGGCCAAGCCGGCCGAGGTGGCGGCGCTGAGCGCCCTGCTCGGCCGCGCGCCGCGCGGTTACGCGGCATTCGCGCGCGAAACCGCGGCGCAGTGGGCGGCGGCTCGGTGACGACACGTCAGTCACGATCACCGGCCCAGACCGGCGGGCGGCGCCCGGCCCACGGCCGCGCGCGCTCGAGCTGCCCGGCCAGACGCAGCAGCCGGTCCTCGCGCGCGAACGCGGCGGCGAACTGCATGCCGATCGGCATGCCCGTGGCCGGATGCGTCTCGAGCGGCACCGACATCGCCGGCACGCCCGCCACGTTGAACGGCGGCGTGAACGGCGCCTGCGCGAACACGTGGCGGGTCCAGTCGCGCCCGTTCATCGATGCCGCGCCGGCACCGTATTCGCCGATCGCCGGCGGCATGCGCGGCAGGCTCGGCGTGAGCAGCACGTCCACCTGCCCGAACCAGTCGCCCACGGCGCGCGTCACCGTGTTGCGGGCCGCCAGCGCGGCCGCGAACTCGGCGGCGCGCGCGGCCTGGCCGTGCCGATAGCAGGCGAGCGTGGCGGGCTCCAGCGTGGTGTCGTCGATCGGGCGCCCGGTGGCGGCCGCCAGCCCGTCGATCCAGCCCACCAGCGTGGCGCACCAGATCGTGGCGTTCAGCTCGACGAAGGCGTCCCACGACATGCCGAGCGCGGGCCGCATCTCGATCACGCGGTGGCCGAGCGATTCGAGCAGGCGCACCGTGTTCCAGGTGGCGGCCGCGATGGCGGGGTCGCTGCGCTCGCCGTGCCAGCCGTCCACCATCACGCCGATCGCGAGCGGCTCGGGCTCGCGCGCCACCTCGGACAGGAAACTGCGTGCCGGCGCGGCGGTGCGATACGGCTCGCCGCTCGCCTCGCCCTGGATCGCGTCGAGCAGCGCGGCGCTGTCGCGCACGCTGCGGCTCACGCCGAGCTGCACGCCGAAGCCGGCGAACACCTCGTCGAGCGCGGGCCCGTTCGAGCTGCGCCCGCGCGTGGGCTTCAGGCCGAACAGCCCGGTGCAGGCGGCGGGCACGCGGATCGAGCCGGCCGCGTCGGTCGCATGCGCGAGCGGCACGGCGCCGGCGGCCACCGCGGAGGCCGCGCCGCCGCTCGAACCGCCGGCGCTCGATCCGGTGTGCCACGGGTTGCGCGTCGCGCCCTGCGCGAGCGATTCGGTGGCGGTGCTGAAGGCCATCTCCGGCGTGGTGCTGCGGCCGATCGTCAGGAGTCCGGCCTGTCGGAAACGCGACATCAGCCACGAATCGGCATCGGCCACGAGGCCGGCCGCGAGCCGGCTGCCGAGCTCGAGCCGCCGGCCGCGCATCGACACGGCCAGATCCTTGATCAGGAACGGTGCGCCGGCCAGCGCACCACCGGTTGCCGCCGCCGCGGCCGCGCCGAGCAGGTCCGCCTGCTCGGCCGGCCAGTGCTCGACCACGGCGCGGATCTCGGGATCGACCGCCGCGATCGCGCGGCGCGCCAGCGCGGCCAGCTCGGCGGGGGTGACGTCGCCGGCCGCGACGCGCTGCGCGAGCCCGACCGCATCGTGGCTCGCGTATTCGTTCAGGTTCATCCGGGGTGCCTCCGTATCGGCATCGAAAGGAGTCGCCACGATAGCGCGCCGGGGCACCGCCGATTAGTCGCGGAAAGTGGCAAGGATTGCGCCATCCATGGCGCGATCGCCGTGCTAGGCTCGCGCCATGATCGATCCGTCACACCCGCCCCGCCCATGAGCCGCGATCTCAACGACACCCTGGTGTTCCTGCAGGTGGTGCAATCGGGCAGCTTCACGGCCGCCGCGCTCGCGCTGCAGATGCCGAAGACCACCGTGAGCCGCCGCCTGCGCGAGCTCGAGGCGCATCTGGGCGCGCGCCTGCTGCACCGGACCACGCGAAAGCTGCGCCTGACCGAGGCGGGCACCGCCTATTTCGAGCAATGCCGCGCGATCGGCACCCAGCTCGACGCCGCCGAGCAGGCCGTGCAGCGCATTCGCGGCACGCCCGGCGGCTGGCTGCGCGTGACGCTGCCCTATTCGTTCGGCACCACCTGGATCGCGCCGCTGATCGCCGGCTTCTGCACGCGCTACCCCGACGTGCGGCTCGAGATCGTGGCCTCGCACGTGCCGCTCGACCTGATCGGCGAGGGCGTGGATCTGGCATTGCGGCTCGGCGCGCTGCCCGATTCGAGCCTGGTGGCGCGCCGGCTCGGCAGCTTCCCCACCGCGATCTACGCGAGCCCGGCCTGCCTGGCGCGGCACGGCACGCCGTCCGGCCCGGACGAACTCGCACGCTTTCCGGTGCTGACGCTGCATCAGGCGCGCACCGATGCCGGCTACGTGTGGCCGCTGCGCCGCGCGGGGCGCAAGCCGGCGCGCTACGCGGTGGCGCCGGTGATCGTGGCGAGCGACCCCGCGCTGATCCTCGACGCGGCGCGCGCAGGCCTCGGCCTGACGCTGGCGATGGAGGCCGGCATGGCGCCGGAAGTGGCGGCCGGGCGGCTCGTGAAGGTGCTGCCCGACTGGATCGGGCCGCCGCAGGATCTCAATGCGCTGTTTCCGCGCGAGCGCACGCCGTCTCCGAAGCTGCAGGCCTTCCTGCAGTACCTGAAGGCGCAGCTGCGCTTCGGCGGGGAGCGCTGAGCGGGCAGCGGGCCGGCATGTCGTGCCGGCCCGCCGCGCCTACCTCGCCGCCGTGGCCGGCCGCGCGAAGCTCGCGCCAGGCGGCGCGGCGGGCCGCGTGCCCGGATACGCGCTGCGCAGCTTCGCCACCTGAGCGGCCGTGACCGCCGCGCCGGTATTGCCCCAGCTCGCGCGCACGAAGCTCGCCACGTCGGCCACCTCCTGATCGCTCAAGCGCCAGCCGAACGGCGGCATCGTGAAGCTCGACGGCGCGGTGCGCGTGCCGTGCAGCGCCGCGCCCTCCAGCACCACGTGGATCAGCGAGGACGGATCGTCGCCCTGCACGACCGGATTGCCGCCCAGCGCCGGGAACACGCGCGTGTAGCCGCGCCCGTCGCTGCGGTGGCAGGCCATGCAGTTGTCGACGTAGACGGCCGCGCCGGGCTTGCGCGCGTCGCCGGCGCGCAGCGCGGCGGCGGCCGTGTCGTCGTACGCATACGGCGTCTCGCCGCTCGCGCGCGGCGGCAGCGATTTCAGGTAGCGCGCGATCGCCGCGAGATCCGCGTCGCTCAGGTACTGCATGCTGTGATCGACCACGTCCGTCATGCCGCCGAAGGCGGCCGTGTGCCGATTGCGGCCGGTCTTCAGGAACTGCGCGATGTCCTGCTCCGACCAGGTACCGAGCCCGGTGCGCGGCTCGCCGCGCAGGCTGGTGGGCACCCAGCCGTCGATCGCCGCGCCGCCGGCCAGGAACGCGGGGCCGTCGGCGTCGCCGAGCGCACGCTCCTGCATGGTGGTCGCGCGCGGCGTGTGGCAGGCGCCGCAATGGCCGAGCCCCTGCACGAGGTAGGCACCGCGCGCGAGCTGCGCGTCGCCGTAGCGCGCCGCGTCGAACGGCTGCGGGGCCGGCGCGAACAGCCTGCGCCAGATGCCCAGCGGCCAGCGCATCGACAGCGGCCAGACGATGTCGACCGGGCGGTTGCCCTGCTCGACCGGCGCGACGCCGTGCATGAAGTACGCGTACATCGCGCGCACGTCGTCCTCGCTCAGGCGCGCGTACGACGGATACGGCATCGCCGGATACAGCGTGTCGCCGTTCCGGCTCACGCCCGCGCGCACCGCGCGATCGAAGTCGGCGAGGCTCCAGCCGCCGATGCCGGTATGCGTGTCGGGCGTGATGTTGGTCGAATAGATCGCGCCGATCGGCGTGTCGAACTTCAGGCCGCCCGCGAACGGCTTGCCGCCCGGCACGCTGTGGCAGGCGATGCAGTCGCCGGCGCGCGCGAGGTATTCGCCGCGGCGGATCAGGTCGGTGTCGCTCGACGGCGCGGCCGCAGCCGCCGAGGCCGCCTGGGCCGCATTCGCCTGCGCCGCGTTCACCGGCCCGGTCAGCACCGCGGCCACCGCCATCACGACGCCGGACAGCGCCACCCACGCCGTGCGCGGCGGCTTCGCAAACAGGCTCGTTCTCATGCGCTCACCAGCGGGCCGGGGTTCTTCAGATACTGCGTGCGGATCGCGCGCGCGGACCAGTACGCGAGCGCGGCCACCAGCCCCGTGGGGTTGTAGCCGATGCCCTGCGGAAACGCCGACGCGCCCATCACGAACACGTTGTGCACGTCCCAGCTCTGCAGGTAGCGGTTCAGCACGCTCGTCTTCGGATCGGTGCCCATCACCGCGCCGCCCGCCAGGTGAGTGGTCTGGTATTGCCGCGCGTCGAAGTGCTTGCCGAACTCGCGGGTCGACACGCCGATCGCCTTCGGCCCCATCGCCTCGGCGATCCTCTGCATCTGCGCGCTCACGTAGCGCGCCATGCGGATGTCGTTGTCCTTCCAGTCGAAGGTCATGCGCAGCAGCGGTTGCCCGTAGCTGTCGCGATAGGTCGGATCGAGATCGAGGAACACGTCGCGATACGACATGTTCGAGCCGTGCGCGTCCATCGAGATGGTGTGCGCGTAGTTGTCCTTGACCGCCTTCTTCCACGCCGAGCCCCAGGCGGGCGTGCCGGCCGGCGTGGCGATGCCGCTCACCGGCTTCACGCCGGCCTGGTTGACCCACAGCGGCGAGCCGCCCACGAACCCGAGCGGGCCGTGATCGAAGTTGTCGGCGTTGAAATCGTCCACGGCCACGCCGTTGCCGCCGGCGCCGACGAACGGATTCGTGTAGACGTCCTTGTCGAAGAAGGCCTTGATCGTGGAGAGGTTCTGGTACGCGAAGTTGCGCCCCACCACGCCCTCGCCCGACACGGGATCGTAGGGCTTGCCGATGCCCGAGAGCAGCAGCAGGTGCACGTTGTGATACTGGAACGCGGCCACGATCACCAGGTCGGCCGGCTGGAACACCTCGCGCCCGGCCGGATCCACGTAGGTCACGCCGGTGGCGCGCCGCCTCGTGTCGTCGAGCTCGACGCGCAGCACGTGGCACTTCGGGCGCAGCTCGAAATGCGGCACCTGCTTCAGCGCGGGCAGGATGTTCAGGTTCGGCGAGGCCTTCGAGTACATGTAGCAGGCATAGCCGCTGCAGAAGCCGCAGAAGTTGCACGGCCCCATCTGCACGCCGTACGGATTGGTGTACGGCCCCGAGGTGTTGGCCGACGGCAGCCGGTACGGATGCAGCCCGAGCGAGCTCGCGGCGTCGGCGAAGCGCTGTGCCGAATAGGTATTCAGTTGCGCGGGCAACGGAAACGCGGCGCTGCGGTCGGCCTCGAACACGTTGCCGTCGCCCACCACCTGGCCGTTCACGCGATGGGCCTGCCCCGAGGTGCCGAACACTTTCTCGGCAAAGTCGAAGAACGGCTCGAGTTCCGCGTAGCTGACGCCGTAATCCTGGATCGTCATGCCCTCGGGGATGAAGCGCTTGCCATAGCGCTCCTCGTAATGGCTGCGCAGGCGCAGCTCCTCGGGCGCGATGCGAAAGTGCACGCCCGACCAGTGCAGGCCCGCGCCGCCCACGCCCTCGCCGGGCAGGAAGGCGGCGAGCTGGCGGTACGGCAGCGCGGTGTCGCCGGGCGCATGGCGGATCGACACGGTCGTCTTCGACAGGTCGAGGAACAGCTTCTTGCGCACGTTGTAGGTCAGCTCGTCGAGCGTGTTCGGGTAGGCGCCGTCCGGATAGGTGTCGCGATACTCGCCGCGCTCGAGCGCTACCACGCTGAGGCCGGCCTCGGTCAGTTCCTTGGAGAGGATCGCGCCGGTCCAGCCGAAGCCCACCACCACTGCGTCGACGTGCGGTTTCTTCTCGGCCATCAGTTGCGCTCCCCGTTGATCGACACCGGCCCGTACGGATAGGGCTTGCCGTCCTGATTGACGAAATCCATGAAGTCCGCGCGCGCGCCGGGGAAGCCGATCATCTTCCAGGCCGCCATGTCGCGATTGCCGCCGTGCACCGGATCGCTGAAATAGCCTTCGCGCGTGTTCTGCAGCAACTGGCCGAAGAACACCCTGGCCGGCACGTCGCCGAGCGCCACGCGGCCGGCCTCGAGCGCGCCCAGCACGGCGTCGCGCGTGGTCGCATCGAGTGCCGCGAAGGGCTTGCCGTGCGCGCTGCCGCAATAGCGGTCCACCGCGGCGATGCCGAGCCGGTACAGGTCGCGCGGCACCAGCCGCAACTGGTAGCCCAGCTCCGGCACGCCTTCCCGGAACGGCCCCTGCATGTACCAGGTCGCGCCGTGCGCGTACGGCGTGTCCATCTGACGGTCGATGAATTCGGGCACGCCGGCCTCGAGCGCGCCCGGCCCTTCCGCGTCGGCCGGAATCAGGCGATCGCAGGCGGCCTGCACGAAGCGCCATTCGTTCGCGTCGAAGAAGCGCGGCCGGTACGGCGCGGCGTCCGCGGCAGCGGTGCCGGCGCTGGCCGAGCGGGCCGCCGCGGCATCGCCGCGACCGGCGTCGCAGCCGGCCAGCGAGGCGGCCGGCACCAGCGCGATGGTGGTCTGCAGGAAGCGACGACGCGAGCCCGGCTTGTCGGTTGGAGAGGTCATGATGGTCCGTTCCGTTTCGGGTGGGGGCGATGGCGGCGCGCATGGCGAACCACCCCGCGCTCCATCTCGAAAAGGCGACGCTGCTGGCAGGCATCGAGCAACTTTCGTGCGCATTATAGATGGAACCGGTTCCATTTCCGCATTCGAGACGGAAACGGATCGTTGCGGATCGAGCATGAATCGATAAGGAAGCGCACGTCGCCCGCCGCCGGCCGGATCGACCGGCACGCAATCCGGGACGCCCCCGCCCCCGGTTTCCTTGCACGCCGCCCGAATCGCCGAGACAATCGCCACCGCCCCCATCCTCCCGCTCCCCGCCCATGTCCGACGGCTTGCCGAATCCCCAGCGCTTCTTCGCCTTCTTCACGATCTCGATCGCGATGATCATGGCCGTGCTCGACGGCTCGATCGTCTCGGTCGCCCTGCCCACGATCGGCCAGGACCTGTCGGTCACGCCGGCCGCGGCGATCTGGATCGTCAACAGCTATCAGATCGCGATCACGGTGTCGCTGCTGCCGCTGGCGACGCTCGGCGACATCGTGGGCTACCGACGCGTGTACGGCTGGGGGCTCGCGGTGTTCACGCTGGCCTCGTTCGCCTGCGCCACCTCGCACACGCTGGGCGCGCTGGCGATCGCCCGCGTGGTGCAGGGGCTCGGCGCGGCCGGCATCATGAGCGTGAACATCGCGCTGATCCGCTTCATCTTCCCGAAGGCGCGGCTCGGCGCCGGCGTGGGCTACGCCTCGCTGATCGTGGCCGCGTCCTCGGCGGCCGGCCCGAGCGTGGCCTCGGCCATCCTGCTGCTGGCCCACTGGCAGTGGCTGTTTCTCGTCAACCTGCCGCTCGGCGTGCTCGCGCTGATCGTGGGCGCCCGCGCGCTGCCGGCCACGCCGCGCTCCGGGCGCGTGCTCGACACGGCCAGCGTGCTGCTCAACGTGGCCTTCTTCGGCCCGCTGATCGCCGGCCTGACCCTGTTCGGCGATCGCCACGCGCCGCGCGCGAGCCTGGCGCTGATCGGGGTCGCGCTGGCGATCGGCGTGGTGTTCGTGCTGCGCGAGCGCCGCGTGGCCACCCCGATCCTGCCCGTGGACCTGCTCGCCCAGCCGGTGTTCTCGCTGTCCATCACCACCTCGATCTGCTCGTTCGCCGCGCAGACCATGACCTTCCTCGTGCTGCCGTTCTACTTCGAGAAGACGCTCGGGCATTCCGGGACCGTGACCGGCCTGCTGATGACGCCGTGGCCGCTGATGACGGCGCTCGTCGCGCCGGGCGCGGGGCGCCTGTCCGACCGCTTCTCCCCCGAGCGGATCGCGGCGGCCGGGCTGGGCCTGCTCGGCGCCGGGCTCGCCTCGCTGCACTGGCTCGGCGACGCGCCGTCGGCGTTCGACATCGGCTGGCGGCTCGCGCTGTGCGGGCTCGGCTTCGGGCTGTTCCAGTCGCCGAACAACCGCGTGATCGCGGGCAGCGCGCCGCGCGAGCGCAGCGGCGGCGCATCGGGCATTCAGGCGATGGGGCGGCTGCTGGGGCAGTCGCTGGGGGCGGTGGTGGTGGCGATCGTGTTCGGCAACGTGGGCGCGCAGCAGGCCGGCACGATCACGCTGATCGGCGCGGCGCGCAGCAGGCCGGCACGATCACGCTGATCGGCGCGGCGCTGGCGTGGTTCGCGATGGGCTCGGGCGCACTGCGCGAGCGCTGGCGGAGCGCCGAGACCGATCCCGCGCGGGCCCCGACCGGCCGCTGAGGCCGGCTCACTGCATCGGAAGCCTGCATGCTTCGCCGGCGAGCGCCATGTAGCGCTTCACGGTGCGCTCGCTGAGCGCCAGCCGCTGCGCGATCTCGGCATAGGTCAGTTCGTCGAGCTGCGACAGCAGGAACGCGGTGCGCACCTTCGGCGGCAGGCGGTCGAGCCGCGCGTCGATCGCGTGCAGCGTCTCGAGGATCAGGCAGCGCGCCTCCGCCGACGGCGCGAGCGCCTCGGGCACGAACGCGAGCGCCTCGAGCCACCCGCGCTCGAGCGGCAGACGGCGATAGTGGTTGATCACGAGTCGCCCCGCCACCGTGACCAGGTAGGCGCGCGGCGCGCGCAGTTCGCGCGGATCGGCCGCGCCGGCGCGCCAGGCGCCGAGCACGCGCGCGAAGGTGTCCTGGGCCAGATCCGCCGCGTCCGACGCGTTGCCGAGCTTGCGGCACAGCCAGCCCTGCAGCCACGCATGATGATCGGAATACAACGTGCTCACTTCACGTTGCACGTCGAATCGGACGGCGGACATCGATGAAACCCCTTTTGCGACGGGCACTCCCACAATCGAAGCGCAGATAAGAATCATTCGCATTTTTATATAATCGCCAGCATCGTGCAATCGATTGCTGCCGCCCCCTGCCGATTCGCGGCGATCGTGTCGCGATGCCACGACAATGGCGTGTTTCGGCGGTTTGATTCGACGAAACGTCGCGGCCAGCCGGTCGAGTCACCCTCGCCGCTCATCGATGCATCGAGCACTGGTCATACCAGTATGAACATCGATTCGACATTGTCGGGCGCGCTGCACCACGCCTTCGCAACGGCGCCTGACGCCCTTGCCCCGCCCGTTTTCGGCGCTGCCACGCGCCGACGCACCGTGCTGACGCACGCGCCCTGCGCGAAAACGGTGCACACGATCCGGCCCTTCGTGGCCCCGGTGGCCAGACCAGCCAGCGGAGAGTGGAATCGTTCACATGGCCCGGCTCTTGCTAAATGAAAGCGGCCCCGCAATCGCGGTCGCCCGACTCAACGACAAGATCACTTCGAGAACTCGCGATGGACCTCCGACCGAACCGCACCTCATCCCGCCGTGCCTGGCTTGCCGCCGTGCTCGCCGCACCTGCCATGCTGCTGATCGGCGCGCCCGCCGCGCAGGCCGACGCGCTCGACACCGTCACCAGGAGCGGCGTGCTGCGCGTCGCGGTGCCGGAGGATTACCCGCCGTTCGGTTCGGTCGGCACCGACATGCAGCCGCAGGGCTACGACATCGACACGGCCGGCCTGCTGGCCAGGTCGCTCGGCGTGAAGCTGCAGCTGGTGCCGGTCAACAGCGCGAACCGCATTCCCTACCTGACCACCAACAAGGTGGACCTGGTGATCTCCTCGCTCGGCAAGACGCCGGACCGCGAGAAGGTGATCGACTTCTCGGTGGCCTACGGCCCCTACTTCCAGGGCGTGTTCGGCCCGGCCGACGTGAAGGTGAGCGGCCCGGCGGACCTGACCGGCAAGACGGTCGGCGCCACGCGCGGCGCGCTCGAGGAAATCGCCCTCACCCAGATGGCGCCGAACGCCACCATCAAGCGCTTCGAGGACAACAACGCCACCATCCAGGCCTTCCTGTCGGGCCAGGTGCAGCTGATCGCGGCCGGCAACATCGTGGCCGCGGCGATCCTGGCGAAGAACCCGCCGCGCCGCCCCGAAACCAAGTTCGTGATCAAGAACTCGCCGTGCTTCGTGGGCCTGAACAAGAACGAGCCGCGCCTGCTCGCCAAGGTGGACGCCGCGCTGACGCAGGCCAAGAAGGACGGCGCGCTCGACGCGATCTCGAAGAAGTGGCTGGGCCAGCCGCTGCCGGCCGGCATCTGAGCGAGCGACGGCGGCGCGGGCACGACCGACCCGGTCGGCGTGCCGGCGCCCCGCCTTCGCTCGGGCCGATCCTGCCGCCTCCGCCCGCGACGATTGCCGCGAGCCCGACGACCCACACGCCCGAGTCAACGAGATGACCTACCAGCTCCAGTTCGGCGACCTCGCCGAGTACGCGGGCATGTTCGCGAGCGGCGCCGCAACCACGCTCGCGCTGACCGCCGCCTCCACCGTGCTCGGCCTCGCCATCGGCGTGCTCGGCGCGGCCGCCCACGACACGCGCGCGCCGGGCCTCGCCTGGCTGCGCGGCACGACCGGCGCCTACGTCGAGGCGGTACGCAACACGCCGTTCCTCGTGCAGCTGTTCTTCGTGTTCTTCGGGCTGCCCGCGCTCGGCATCCACATCGGCGAAGTCACGGCTGCGGTGCTGGCGATGACGCTGAACCTCGGCGCGTATTCGGTGGAGATCGTGCGCGCCGGCGTGGCCGCGGTGCCGCGCGGCCATCAGGAGGCGGCCGCCGCGCTCGCGATGTCGCGCGCCCAGGCGTTCCGCCACGTGGTGCTGCCGCAGGCGTTCGCCAAGGTGTTCCCGGCGCTGACGAGCCAGATCGTGATCACGATGCTCGGCTCGGCGGTGGTGTCGCAGATCTCGGTGGCGGACCTGACCTACGCGGCCAGCTACATCCAGTCGCGCAACTTCCGCGCCTTCGAGACGTACTGCGTGATCACGCTCGCCTATCTGGCGATGGCACTGGTGCTGCGCTTCGCGCTGAATTCGGCGGGCCGGCGGCTGTTCTCGCGCCGTGCCGCGGGAGCCGCGCGATGATCGAATTCAGCTTCGCCCAGATCCTGACCAACCTGCTGCTGGCCGCGCGCTGGACCGTGGTGCTGTCGCTCGTGTCGTTCGCGTGCGGCGGCGCCGTGGCGCTGGTGCTGCTGGCCATGCGCGTGTCGCACAACCCCTGGCTGCGCGGCGCCGTGAAGGTCTACATCGAGATCTTCCAGGGCACGCCGCTGCTGATGCAGCTGTTCGTGGTGTTCTTCGGGCTGCCGCTGCTGGGCCTCGACGTGCCGCCCTGGGTGGCCGCCACGCTGGGCCTGACCTTCTTCACCAGCGCCTACCTGGCGGAAATCTGGCGCGGCTGCGTGGAGGCGGTGCCGCGCGGCCAGTGGGAAGCCTCGTCGAGCCTCGCGATGAGCTATCTCGAACAGCTGCGCCACGTGATCCTGCCGCAGGCCGCGCGCATCGCCATCGGGCCGACGGTCGGCTTCGGCGTGCAGGCGATCAAGGACACCGCGCTGGTGTCGATCATCGGCTTCACCGAGCTGACCAAGGTGGGCACGGTGCTGTCGAACGCGACGTTCCGCCCGTTTCTCGTCTACGGCCTCGTGGCCCTCATCTACTTCGCGCTCTGCTATCCGCTGACCCGCTGGGCGCGCTCGCTGCAAAGGAAATGGCATGCCGCTCGTTGAAACCCGCGCCCTCGAGAAGAACTTCGGCCAGAACCACGTGCTCAAGGGCATCGACTTCAGCGTGGAACGCGGCCAGGTGGTCAGCATCATCGGCCGCAGCGGCTCCGGCAAGAGCACCTTCCTGCGCACGCTGAACGGCCTGGAGAGCATCGACGCCGGCTCGATCACGATCGACGGCACCACCGTGGACGCGCGCCACGGCGACCTGCGCGCGCTGCGCCTGAAGGTGGGCATGGTGTTCCAGCAGTACAACCTGTTCCCGCATCTGAGCGCAGGGCAGAACGTGATGCTCGCGCAGACGGTGGTCAAGCAGACGAATCGCCATCAGGCGCGCGCGATCGCCGAGCTGATGCTCGAGCGGGTGGGCCTCGGCGACAAGTTCGACGCCTATCCCGATCAGCTGTCGGGCGGCCAGCAGCAGCGCGTGGCGATCGCGCGCGCGCTGGCGATGAAGCCGGCCGTGCTGCTGTGCGACGAGATCACCTCGGCGCTCGATCCGGAACTCGTGGCGGAAGTGCTCGGCGTGGTGGAGCACCTCGCGAAGGAGGACATGACGCTGATCATGGTGACCCACGAGATGCGCTTCGCGCGCGCCGTCAGCGATCAGGTGGTGTTCATGCATCAGGGCCGCGTGTGGGAAAGCGGCCCGCCGCGGCAGATCTTCGAGCAGCCGCAGACGATCGAGCTGCAGCGCTTCATCCAGTAGGCCGCGCAAGGCGGCCGAAAGCGGCGCGCCCGCGGCCCGCTTGCGACATGCGGGCGTGGATGTCACGGTTCCGCCGCCGGGCCGTCGCGCGGCGCAGCAGCGCCGCCGACCCGTGCGGGCCCCGCGTGGCCACACCTCGCGCGCCACCGCCTGCCCGCGCTTGTGCGACGCGTCAGCGCCGCTTCGTTACGGCCCCGCGCGCTCGTGATCATCGGTAACACAATCGGCGGGAACGGGCGCCGCGGCGGCCGGTCCATGACTCCATGCAGAACGCGTGCCGCGTTCGCCCGCCGCCGTACCGATGACGAAGCCGCCGTGCCGCGACCCCGCGCGCATCGTCATCACTGCGTCACGTCGCTACGGTATTTCCGATCTCCCGCGCCCGCCGGCGCGGCAGCCCTGCCTTCGGAGTCGACCATGCTGAGCCCCCATGAACTCGCCACCCTGATGCTGATCCACGGCGCCCCCGACGGGATCGATCTCGATCGCGTCGAGATCGACACGCTGCTCGAACACCGACTCGTCTCGGTCGAGGCCCGGGCCGACGGCGTGTCGCGCCCCGCGCTGACCGCCAGCGGCCGCTCCGTGCTGGCCGCGGCCGGCCGCGTTCCGTCGGCCGCATCGGCCACCGCCGGCGTGCCGGCAATCCGCGATTTCGGCCACGGCGCGTGAGCACCGCGCGCCACCCCGGCTGATCCGCGCTTACTTCGGCATCTGCCGAAGCGAGCTTCGCCTTTCGCCTATTTTTCCCGCCCAGGCGGCTCCCCTAGACTGGCCCGATTCCCCCACCGGAGCCATTCATGTCCACCAACGCCTACGACAGCGGCCGCCTGAACCTGCCGTTCGTCGGCATCTGCACCTTCGCCAAATCGCCGCTGTGCCTCGACTGGGACCACATCGACGCCGACATCGCCGTGATGGGCGCGCCGTTCGACTGCGGCACGCAATGGCGCGCCGGCGCGCGCTTCGGCCCGCGCGGCATCCGCGAGGCCTCCACGCTGTTCTCGTTCGGCCACGGCGGCGCCTACGACTTCGAGGACGACGTCACCTACCTGCCGGCCGAGGAAGTGCGGATCGTCGACATCGGCGACGCGGACATCGTCCACACCCACACCGAAAAGAGCCACGACAACATCGAATACGGCGTGCGCAAGATCCTCGAGGCCGGCGCGCTGCCGGTGGTGATGGGCGGCGACCATTCGATCAACATCCCCTGCATCAACGCGTTCGCGGGCCAGGAGCCGTTCCACATCGTCCATCTCGACGCGCACCTGGACTTCGTGGACGAGCGCCACGGCGTGCGCCACGGCCACGGCAATCCGCTGCGCCGCGCGGCCGAGCAGAGCGTGGTGACGGGCATGACCCAGATCGGCATCCGCAACGTGTCGTCCACCGCGCGCGAGGGCTACGCGCAGGCGCGCGAGATGGGCTCGGACATCATCTCGGTGCGCGAGCTGCGCCGGCTCGGCATCCAGGGCGTGCTCGACCGGATTCCGAAGGGCGTGCGCTACTACCTGACGATCGACATCGACGGCTTCGATCCGTCGATCGCGCCGGGCACCGGCACGCCGAGCCACGGCGGCCTGCTCTATTACGAGGGACTCGAACTGCTGGCGGGGCTCGCCGCGCAGGGCGAGGTGATCGGCATCGATCTGGTGGAAGTGGCGCCCGACTACGATCATTCGGGCTGTACCTCGATCCTCGCCGCGCAGTTGCTGCTCAATACGCTCGGCCGCGTCATGCACCAGCGCAAGCTGCGCCGCGCGGCGCAGGCGGCGGGCTGACCCCGACGCGGCGCAGCCGGGGCGCGCTTCAGCCGCGTCCCGGCTCCGCCAGTTCGCGGGCGGCCGCGAGCAGGTGCTCGCGGAACGCCTCCACCACGCGCGTCGGCTCGGCGTTGCGGCGCGTCACGATGTCGAAGTCGAGATGGGTCGCGTAGCGCGCCGCGTCGATACGCGTCATGAGCCCGCCGTCCACCCAGGGCTTCGCGTAATGCGGCGGCAGGAAGCCGATGTAGTTGCCCGACAGGATCAGCATCGCGCGGCCTTCCACGTTGTCCACCGTGGCCGCGGCCTGCCGCAGCCCCAGCAGCGCGAGCTCTTGGTCGGCCAGATACGAGCGTGCCGCGAGCCGGCACGCGGCCAGCTCGGAGGCCGGCACCTGGCCGACCGCGCGATCGGCCAGCGCATGCGTGGCCGCGCAGTACAACCCCTGTTCCTCGCGATAGAGCGGCGTGTAGATCACGCCCGGCGTGCGCGCCGGAAACGGTCCCACGGCCAGATGCAGCTGCCCGTCCAGCACGTGCTGCACGAGGCTGCCCGGCGCCGCGATCTGCAGGTCGAGCCGCACCTCGGGCGCGGCCTGGCCGAATTCGCGGATCGCCGGCAGCAGCGGCGAATGCAGGTCGGTCAGCGTGGCCTCGATCAGGCCGAAGCGCAGCACGCCCTGCAGCCGGCTGCGCACCGCCCCGGCCTCCATGTGAAAGATCTCCACCGCGCCGAGCAGGCGCTGCGCCGCGTCGTACAGCCGGGCGCCGTCGTCGGTGAGCCGGAAGCCGGCGCGGCCACGCTCGCAGAGGCGCATGCCGAGCCGCGTCTCGAGCTGGGCCATGTATTCGCTGATGCCCGACGCGCCGATGTTCAGCGTCGATTGCGCGGCCGAGAAGCCGCCGCACTGCGCGATGGTCGCGAAGATGCGCAGCAGCTTGAGGTCGGTGTCCTGGATTTGCATGTTCGTCCTCGTGCACGATGATCGAAGCCCGGCCGCGCGCGGGGGCGGGGCCGGGCCATGGCACCGGAAAGCCGGTGCGCCGGTGCGTCGTGCCGGACGGGGCGCGCCGGCCGGCGGCGGGTGGCGGGCGAGGGTCGTTCGTCGCCCGGCCCTGCCGGCCGCCGTGCCTCAGTTCGACTCGGGCGGCAGCGGCAGTTGCTTGCCGTCGCGATACGTGTAGATCGTGATCGGCGATTCGGTCAGGTCGCGGTCCGCGTTGAAGCGGTAATGGCCGGAGATGCCGTCGGCCACGATCGCCTGCAGCGCGTCGCGGTACCTGGCGGGATCGGTCGAGCCGGCCTTCTGCATCGCCTGCGCCACCAGGTTCACGCCGTCGTACAGCGCCGCGCTGTAGGTCAGCGGCGCGGTGCCGAAGCGCTTCGCGTAGTCGGCCGAGAACTGGCGGCCGGCCGGCGTCTGGCTCAGCACCGGGCCGCCCTGCGGGCAGTACACGCCGCCGTCCACGGCCGGGCCGCCGAGCTTCGCGAGCTCGTCGTTGCACATCGCGTCGCCGCCCATCAGGTAGCCCTTGATGCCGAGCTGCTGCATCTGCTTGCGCATCGCGCCGGCCTGCGCGTAATAGCCGCCGTAGAACACGCCCTGCGCGTTCACGCTCTTGATGTGGGTCAGGATCGCCGCGAAATCGGTGGCCTTGTCGGACGTGTATTCGCGGTCCACCACCTCGATGCCGTTGGCCCTGGCGGCGGCGATGAACTGGTCGGCCAGGCCCTGGCCGTAGGCGGTGCGGTCGTCCACCACCGCCACCCGCCTGAGCTTCAGGTGCTTCGCGGCGAACCCGCCCATCCGCGCGCCGAGCTGGGTGTCGCTGGCCGAGATGCGGAACACGAACGGATAGCCGTGCGCCGTGATCGACGGGTTCGACGCCACCGTGGCCAGCACGATGCCGGCGTTGTTGACGAGGCCCGAGATTGGGATCGCCACGCCGGAGTTGAACGGCCCGAAGATCGCGCTGACCCGGGCGTCCACCAGGCTCTGCGCGACCGTCATGCCGGTGCGCGGGTCGCCGGCGTCGTCCTGCGACACCAGCTCGAAGCGCGTCCTGCGCCCGCCGATCACGACGCCCTTCGCGTTGAGCCGCTCGATCGCGAGCCGCACGCCGTTCTCGTCGTCCTTGCCGATCGCCGCCTGCGAGCCCGTGAGCGGGCCGGTCAGCCCGAACTTCACCACCTGTTCGTCGGCCGCGCATGCGCCGGTGGCGATCATCCCGCCGGCGAGCGCCGCGAGTCCCTGTGCGATCCACTGCTGTTTCATTGCTTCTCTCCTGTTGCCGAGTCGGTGTGCAGCCTTGCCGATCACCCGTCGGCGCCGCGTGGGGGCGCGTGCGTCGCTGGCCGCGGCGCGCCGGTGAGCCCGGCCGCAAACGCCCCGCAACCGGATCGAGAGGCATTCTGGAGAGCCAATTTTGTCGAAAGTATTTACGATTTCAGAACTGCATTTCGGCAAAGTCCGAAGTATAGTGCGCTCAAAAATCGCGTGAGAGCGCCGGATTGACCCGTCAATCCGACGGCGGTTTTCAATTTCATTACACGCTGTATGCACGCCAACGATCGATCCCTTTTGTTACACCCGTTGAAATCGATGCGCGATAAGATGACGCAGTCAGCCTGCGACATCAGTGTGTCAACGAAACGCGTCAGGATGGCCGCCCGCATGATCGCGATCCGGTCCGGTCGCGGCCAGCGCAACACGACATGCATCGGGCTTCATTCAAACCGCTTCCGAAGTCAAGTCAACAATTCCATCGGGGTTCGTCTTGTGTCGGAAAATCCGCATCGCTTCACGCGATGCCGGTTTGTTTTGAAGAACCGTGCCACAAGCTCCCCGGAAACGAGTAACGTCGAGACCACGACGAACGAAGCACATGAATGAGCCAGACACGATGTCGATCGCCCGGCAATCGATCACGGACCGCGACGGAAATCTTTACGGTCACGAACTGTTTTTTCGTGGTGCGCGCACGCTCGATCGGCTGACCACGAGCGACCTGCAGGCCACGGCCTATGTCGTCGAGGCCGCGGTCGGCCATATCGGCCTGTCCGAAATCAGCCCGGAAGGCGCGTATTTCCTCAATTGCTCGTCCGCCTTCCTGTCGTCCCCGCTCGTGCACCTGCTGCCGAAGGACCGCTTCGTGCTCGAGATCCTCGAGACCTGCGAGCTCGACGACGCCCTGTACGACCAGTGTCTCGAACTCAAGCAGATGGGCTTCCGGCTCGCGCTCGACGACGTGCGCTTCCGCTCGGGCGAGATCGACCGCTTCCTCGCGATCGTCGACATCATCAAGATCGACTGGCCGTTCGTGGAGCCGGCCGATCGCGCCGGGCTGGTTCACTCGATCAAGTCCTTCGGCAAGCTGATCCTGGCCGAGAAGATCGAGACGCGCGAGGATTTCGATCTGGCGCGCCAGTACGGCTGCGACCTGTTCCAGGGCTATTACTTCTGCAAGCCCGTGCTGATGACGTCGAAGAAGCCGCCGCACGACTTCCTGACCGTGGTCGAGATCCTCAAGCTCGCCACCAGCAACGTGGGCATGGGCCAGTTGCAGCGCGCGATCGAGCGCTGCCCGGCGCTGTGCGCGCAGATCTTCCGTCTGGCGAATGCCGGCTCGATCGTGCGCCACAACACCAGGCAGTTCGAATCGCTGTCGCACGCGCTCGGCATCGTGGGCACCCGGCGCGTCGCCTACTGGTGCGTCGTGATCATCTACGGCAACAACTTCACGATCGACCTGGATCCGCTGGTGGATCTGGCCTGGCGGCGCGCCGAGCGCATCGCCGAGCACCTGCGCGCGGCCACGGCCGGCGAGGACGACGTGCAGCAGGGCCGGCTGGTGGGGCTGCTGTCGCTCGTGCACGTCGGCTACGGCATGACGATCGAGGCGTTCTGGAAGTCGTTTCCGATCCACGGCGAGATCAAGCGCGCGATCACCGAAAACGACGGCCTGCTCGGCGAGGCGCTCGCGCAGACCATCCGCACCGAGCGCATCGACGAAGTGGTGGCGGCCGAGGACGCCGAACAGGGCGCCGAGCCCGACTGAGCGGCCGGCTGCGATCGCGGCGGCGAGGTGCGCCGCCGGCGCTTGCGCTGCGAAATCGACGACATCACGCCGGGGTGGGATCCCGCCCCGGCATCGCCTCCCCGCTGGCCTCCCCATCGCCACCGTGACCGGCGCGCGACAAATCGCCTCAGTTTCGATCGAGAACGCCCGCCGCATGGTCGGCCCGGTCTCGCCAGCGAGGCAAACCGACGCGCAGTGGTTTACCATCGCGCGATGTCGTCGCTCACCCGTTCACGCCGCCGTCTGACCGCCTGGCTCGGCCTCGTCGCCGTCTGGCTGCTGGTCCTGATGCCGCTCGCCAGCCAGCTGGCCGAGGCGGCGGCCGCGCATCGGCCGGACGCGCCGATCTGCACCTCGACCCAGCCGGCTGGCGGGCACGGCGGGCCGCGACACGATGCACTGAGCGCCTGCGGCTACTGCACGCTGGCCGCCTCGCATGCCTGCGCGCCGCCCGGCGCGCCGCGCCTCACCTCGCTGCCCGCGCTGGTGCGACGTGCTCCGGCACTCGCCCGCACCGCCACGCCGCGCCCGTTCCCGACGCTCGCCGCGCTCGCGCGCGCCCCGCCCGCGCTCGGCTGACCCCGCCGCATCCGTACCTTCGC
>JASLEG010000118.1 GCA_030151225.1 Burkholderia sp.
GCCCGTCTCGCGGAGCGTTGGGGCTGGGCATTCGTTACAATCGGTGGTTTTCGTCTGACGGCACCGCACCGCGTGCCGGCGAGCCTCTATGATAATCGTTCTCTCTCCCGCGAAATCGCTCGA
Organism: Burkholderia sp.; assembly: GCA_030151225.1. GTDB lineage: Bacteria > Pseudomonadota > Gammaproteobacteria > Burkholderiales > Burkholderiaceae > Burkholderia. The sequence continues at coordinate 124 of JASLEG010000118.1, forward strand.
TTACGAGACCCCGCCCCATATCCCGACGCACACGCTGCCCGACTTCGTCGACGATGCAGCCGAGTTGATCGATGGATTGCGAAAACTGTCGCCGCAGCAGATCGCGACGCTGATGGACATTTCCGATCCGCTCGCGCACCTGAATTTCACGCGTTACGCCGACTGGTCGCGCCAGTTCACGGCCGACAACGCGAAGCAGGCCGTGCTCGCGTTCAACGGCGACGTGTACGAGGGCTTCGACGCGCGCTCGCTGTCGGCGGTCGATCTCGACTACGCGCAGCAGCACGTGCGCGTGCTCTCGGGCCTGTACGGGCTGTTGCGTCCGCTCGATCTGCTGCAGCCATACCGGCTCGAGATGGGCACGCGTTTCGAGAATGCACGCGGCAAGGATCTCTACGCGTTCTGGGGCGAGCGCATCACGCGCGCGCTCAACACCCAGCTCGCCACGCGCGACGGCGAGGCCCGCGTGCTCGTCAACTGCGCCTCCACCGAATACTTCAAGTCGGTGAAGCCGAAGCTGCTCGGCGCGCCGGTGATTACGCCGGTGTTCGAGGACTGGAAGGGCGGCCGCTACAAGATCATCAGCTTCCACGCGAAGCGGGCGCGCGGCCTGATGGCGCGTTATGCCGTGACGAACCGGATCGCGTCGGCGACGGGCCTCAAGGCATTCGCCGAGGAAGGCTATGCGTTCGAGGCTTCGGCGTCGAACGATTCGACCTACGTGTTCCGGCGCCGCCTCGAGGCCTGAGTCGCGCGCCCGCGCGTTCGTTTCCCACGATCTGACCTGTCCGGCGCCTCACGAGGGCGCCGTTTCCCCGGAGACAAGATGACGCTCTCGATTTCCACCCAGTTCGATGCCGGCGCGATCGACGTCGTGTCGTGCGACAGCCCCGACGCGATCCGCCTGCGCATTCGCGGCGACAACCAGTCCGAATTCGCGCAGTGGTTCTACTTCCGCCTGTCGGGCGCGCGTGACGAGGCCTGCGTGATGCATTTCGAGAATGCGCACGAAAGCGCCTATCCGGCCGGCTGGCGCAATTACCGCGCGGTGGCCAGCTACGACCGCGTGAACTGGTTCCGCGTGCCGACCCGCTTCGACGGCCGCGTCCTGACGATCGAGCACACGCCCGAGTTCGACTCGGTCTACTACGCGTATTTCGAGCCGTACAGCGAGGCGCGCCACGCCGAGTTTCTCGGCACCGTGCAGCAGATGCCGCAGGCGAACGTCGTCGAGCTCGGCCGCACCGTGGAAGGCCGCCCGATGTCGCTGCTCGCGCTCGGCACGCCCGACGAGGACGGCAGCAAGAAGAAGGTGTGGATCATCGCGCGCCAGCACCCGGGCGAATCGATGGCCGAGTGGTTCGTGGAGGGCCTCGTCAAGCGGCTCGCCGGCTGGGGCGACTGGGCCGGCGACGCGGTCGCGCGCAAGCTCTACGACCACGCGACTTTCTACATCGTGGCGAACATGAACCCCGACGGCAGCGTGCACGGCAACCTGCGCACCAACGCGGTGGGTGCGAACCTGAACCGCGAGTGGATGGAGCCGGATGCAGCGCGCAGCCCCGAGGTGCTGGTGGTGCGCGACGCGATCCATGCGATCGGTTGCGACATGTTCTTCGACGTGCACGGCGACGAGGATCTGCCCTACGTGTTCGTGGCCGGCTCGGAGATGCTGCCGGGCTTCACCGAGCGCCAGCGCGAGGAACAGGACGCGTTCATCGCCGCGTTCAAGCTGGCGAGCCCCGACTTCCAGAACGAGCACGGTTATCCGGTCGGCAAGTATCGCGAGGATGCGCTGAAGCTCGCGTCGAAGTACATCGGCCACGCGTTCGGCTGTCTGTCGCTGACGCTCGAGATGCCGTTCAAGGACAACGCGAACTTGCCCGACGAGCGCGTGGGCTGGAACGGCGAGCGCAGCGCGGCACTCGGCGCCTCGATGCTGCTGCCGATCCTGCAGCAGATCCAGCGCTTCGGCTGACGCGCGCGAGCGGATCGCCAGCAAGACAAAGGCCGGAGTGCTTGCGCATTCCGGCCTTTTGCATGGTGCGTCTCGACGCGGGCGTTGCCGCCCGGGTTCGCTTACTTCTTCGTGGATTTCTTCTTGACGACCTTCTTGGTCGACGTTTTCCTCGCGCTGCTGCTCGACGTGTGCGAGGACTTGCCGCTCGATTTCGCCTTGGAGGACTTCGTGGCCTTGCCGTTCTTCACGTGGCGGCCGCCGTGCAGGCGCTGCTTTGACGAGCTGGTGTGCTCGACGCGTGGTCGGGCCGGGGGCACCGGATCGTTCCAGCTGAACGCGAGCATCTGGCTGCCCACGTAGCCGCAACGGAATTTCAGCGCGGACGGATCACCGCCGTTCTGCGGAATGCCGAGGCCGTCCACGGTCACGATACTGTCGACCTTCACGCGCTGCTTGCCGTCGTCGAACGAGTCGTTCCACGGAGTGATCGAGGCGTTGTTGCTGTCGAATGCGCTGGGCGGAAACTCGACGTGATCGAATGCGCTGGACGTGCCCGCGATGAAGTTGCCGTGCGCTGCGCAATCGGCGACGAGCGGATCGGCATGCATCTCGGTGACGTACTTGTTGATCAGTTCGGTGCGCTGATCGAGCAGGTCGGCATAGGCCGGGGCGGAGAGCGCAAGCGACAGGCCTGCGACACAGGCTGCCAGCTTGCCAATCACGCCGAAAAGACGCTGGGCGGGGAAGCTGTCCATCAGGAATAGAGAGTACGGAGTTGAGACGCCGGGCACGTAAGATGCACGACGCAGGCGAAGAGTTCAATCTTAGCGCAATTTTTTTCACTCGCTGCGCGCGACTTGCGACGAATCGTGCGCGACGCGTCAGGCGGGCGGCCCACCCAGACGATAGCGGCGTACGTCGAAGGTGGTGACCCACGCCGGCTTGTAGATCGCGATCAAGGCCGTGGCCATGCCCGTGAACCATGCCTCGCCGAGCGCGAGCAGCAAGGTGTTGAGCCCGTAGCCGACCGGAATGACGAGCGTCGAGCCCTCGGCGATGCCGATCTGCACGCCGGCCGCCGCGGCCGCCACCACGGCCACGGTCAGCGCGGGCGTGACGAAGCCCTGACCCAGGATGAACGTAAGGAGGTTGTGAGGCAGCCAGGCGACGGTGGCGCGCTGCAGCAGCGTGGAAATCGCGACCGGCAGGGCGCCATAGACGAGATAGGTGAGGCCGATGCCCTGCCAGGTGGCGTCGAACACGACCGCCGCGATGCCGGTGACGGCACCCATCGCGATCAGCGCGAGGGTCCAGTCGAACAGGGTGGCGATCAGCGTGGCGCCGAGCAGATGCATGACGAGGCCGTCGTCGAGCCACGCGTTCGACGCCCACAGCACCGCGATCGTGGCGATCAGCGCACACCACACGTGCTGCAGCGTCGGATCCTTGAGTCGATCGAACGGGCGCTTCCACAGCGCGAGGGCGAGCGTCGCCACGGCGGCGATCCAGCCACCGACGGCGAGCCACAGCGGAAGCGGCGTGTACAGGAAACCCATGCGTTCAATATTACTCGGTGGGGCTAAAAAATGGGAATCGAATCGACGCCCGGCGGGCCCTCAGGTGTTGCGTTTCAGCGTCTGCTCCATGGGCTCGGCCGCCATCTGCCACGGATCCTGCGAGCCATCGTATGCGATCACCGGGTACTTCCTGCGATTCGCGCGAGGGCGCAGCGGCACCGGGCCGGGCGCGCCCGACACGGGCCTCGGATAGACCTGGCGGGCGCTTGCCAGCACCTCAAGATGCGGTGGCAGCCAGCCATTGTAGATCGCCACGGCGGCGGCGCGATTGGCCGCGCCGAGCTGCTGGAAGATGCTGGCGAGATGGATCTTGACGGTGCCCTCGCTGATGCCGAGCGTGCGCGCGATCATCTTGTTGGTGTTGCCCATGTGGACGAAACGCATGATCTGCGCCTGGCGCGGGGACAGCGTGCCGAGGCTCGGCCGGCGCCGCAGCGGGATGCGGTTGGCGATCTGCGCCGTGCGCTGCCCGTCGTACTGTGTGGCGATCAGGTCGAGCGCGCCGGGCGGAATGTAGAAGCCGCCGAGCACCACGAGCTCGAACGCGCGGATCACGAGATGCGAGCCCATGCTGCGCGGCACGACGCCCTGCACGCCTGTGTCGAACAGTTCGTTGATCTCGGCGCCGGGCATGTCGTCGACCAGCACCGCGACCGGCGAGGGCGCGGCCGCCTCGCATAAAGCCCGCAGATCGCGCCGATGAAATCCCTTCGGCGAATCGACGACGATCATGTCAAAGCTGTTCTGCTCGACGAGGCGTATGGCCTGGCGCCAGTCCTTCGCTTCGTTGTAGCCGTTTCGACGATCGATCTGACGCAGCAATGCCTTCAGACCGTCGCGGCGCTCCGCGTCCGGGCTCAACACCATGAATCTCATCTCGCCTCTCCTGATTGTGGTTTTCCACGGGTAACGGTGGATGTCATGGTCATGATGACAAAAGGGTTACGCCGTGTCGGCCTGACTGAAAGTCATAGGACGAAACGCAAGTATGTAAAAGAAAAGAGCCGCCTCATGGGCGGCCCTTTGTCGCTGCAACTCAGCGTAGAGGCTTGATGCTCAATGGAAATGCGGTTGAGCGGGCGATGCATCTTCCGGCATTTCGGCGTGCACTATTTCGCCGAGCGGATCGGCGTAGAGCGGAACGCCGCAGTCGTCACAGTACTCTGGTTCGAAGCGGCCGGCGTGGCGGCGGATGTCGGTCACGCCCGTGTCCTTGAGCAGGGAGACGATGTCCTCGATCGGGCCGTCGATCGGCGTGTCGGCGTCGATCATGGTGTCCTCGGCGGCGATGTCGCCGTTCTCGCGGCCGTACAGCGGCCACACCACGCCGTAGATCACGTCGTTGCTGCCGCGCTTGGTGAAGCCGATCCGGTATTCGTCGATGCGACGCTCGCCGAAGCCGGCGACGACGGCGCGCAGCTCCTGCGGCGCCGCGCCGATCGTGTCGAACAGATAGCGGATCGCCGTGCGTACCGTGTGCGGGCGGACGTGTTCGTCGGCATCGCGGCACGCCGAGTAATAGGCGTCGGGCAGCAGGCACTCGAATTCGCAGCCGGGCAGGGCGTTGGCGAGGTTACCGCCGCCCTGGCTCGTCCACTGTTCGAGGCACTGGCTGCGTTCGATGCGCGCACCCTGATCCTCTTCCTGCCAGCGGAACATCGCCGAACCGAGCGGCGCGGCCACCACGGCCAGCAGGAAGCGCGGATCGGCCAGAATCGGCGAGGTCTCGGGCAGGTCGCCGAAGTTGAGGCGCGGCGTCTGGCCGCCGAGCGCTGCCTGCGCGAGCTGCTGCGTGAGGCGATGCGCCTCGACATGATGGCGCGGCAGCTGATCGATGCTGTAGAGGAACGGTGCGAGCGCAACGTGTGTGTGCTCGGCCAGCACGTGCGCCTGCAGGTGGGTACGCAGGACGTCGGCGATTTCCGTCTTCAATGCGCCCGACGGAATCATGTAGCGCGTCCAGGCGAGAATCGGCACCGCGACGAGCAGCGCTTCGTGCGTCGCGCCGTCGTGCTCGACGAGCAGCGACTCGCTGTGCGTCTCTGCCATGTCGGCGAGCGCGCCGTAGGCGTCGGGATGATTCTGTTGCAGATGATCGAGGGCGGCGTCGAGCGTCGTCTGGTTGCCGTTGCGGATCACCTTGGTCAGCAAGGCGTCGAGCTTCGCTTCCCAGAACCGGTCTTCGACGCGGCTACCGGATGCGAACAACGCGAGCGACAGGCCGACCAGTTTGTCGGCATCGGGGGGGAGGCGTTTGGCGGTTCGCTGGCGCATAGATCTCGATGAATGTGATGTTAGTGCGATGAACCTGCCATTTTAGTCGGTTCCAGACGGATGTATCGGCTCGTCCGTCCGGTCGTGCGAATTCCTGTCCGAATGGCCGAAGCGAAGGTGCCGAAGAATTTCTTCATCGGGCCCTTGCATCATGGAGAAAGTGTGCTTAGAATCACGCCTCTTTCGCGCTGACGGAAACGCGGCGCGGGAGGGGAGGTCGAGGTAGTGGTTGAAGAACAGGTGATCGCGGCGTTTTGCAGATCCCGGCGCTGAAAAAAGTAGTTGACGCGCTTCGAAATGTTC
>JASLEG010000212.1 GCA_030151225.1 Burkholderia sp.
GGTGGAAATTTCTGGCCGCTCCATGCGGTGTGCGGCAGCCACGCGCCGGCGCGGCCGCTTGCGCCGCAAATTCAGCTTTTCTTCGCAGTCGATCCGATACGTCTTTTTATGGTTGATCAGCCAGCCTTCGCGTCGCAACAGGACGTGGATGCGCGCTACGCCATATCGAATCCGGGTTTCGGCGATTTCCCGGATGCGCTGGCGCTCGGCACGATCGTCACGTGGGTGTGGCTGATAAAAATATGTGGCCTGTCGCAATTGCAACACGGCCGTCGCCCGTCGGATGCTGACGCGATAAGCCTGGATCAAGAAGTCAGCCAGCGCGCGTTTGCGTGCCGGCTTCATAGCCTTTTTTGCACCACCTCCTGCAGCATCTGCTTGTCCACGATGAGGTCGGCCACCATGCGCTTGAGGCGGGCATTTTCCTCTTCCAGTTGCTTCAGACGCCGTAGCTCGGACACGCCAAGACCGCCGTACTTCTTTTTCCAGTTGTAGAAGGTGGCCTCCTAAACGCCCATCTTCCGGCAAACTTCCGCGACCGTGGTGCCCGGCTCGGCCTGCTTCAGCGCGAAGGCAATCTGCTCCTCCGCATACCTCGATTTCTTCATGCAAACCTCCCGCCCGTCAGGGCTTCGAATTTGCCGGAAATCTCCGTTTTCGCCGCTATGGTTTTTCGGGAGGAGGTCACCGTCGGAACGGGTAACTGTCAGATCGGGGCGCGACTTCTACAGATTAGTTGACCACTACATTACGCCCCGGCACACCGCTCGATACACGCCACCAACGCATCCAGCGCCGCCGACAGCTCCCCCAGATCCATATGCCCGTATCCCAGCAGCAACCCGTCTGACGTCCCCACCGCCGCCCCCGCAAACTCCCGCACCGCGTTGAACGCGATGCCGCGCGCGACGAGCGCCCGGCGCAAGGCGAGATCGAACGCCGGCGCTCGGCCCGCCACCACGACGTGCAGGCCGCCTTCGTCGCCGCGCAGGTCGATCGTGTCGGCATGGCCGGCCAGCCGCTCGCGAATCAGGTCGCGCATCGCGCCATGGTGGCGTCGCACCCGGCGCAGATGCCTGTCGAGCTCGCCCGAGCCCAGCAAGGTTTCCACGATCTTCTGCACCGGCCACGACACGTGCACGCGCTCGCGCTCCACGTGCCTGGCCAGCGCGTCGGCTGCGGCGCCCGGTGCCGCGACGAAGCCGAGCCGCAGCGATGGGCTGACCGCCTTCGCGAAGGTGCTCAGCAGCAGCGTGCTTTCCGGTGCGCCGGCGAACAGCGGCGGATAGCGCGTGCCCGCGTAGTGGAATTCGCAGTCGTACTCGTTCTCGACGATCAGCATGCCGCGCGTGCGCGCCAGATCGACGATCGAACGGCGCCGCGGCCCCGACAGCCGGCCGCCCAGCGGATATTGGTGCGCCGGCGTCACGTGCACCAGCACCGGCGCTTCCCGCGCGTGCCGATCATCGCGCGCGGGCACGATCTGCTCGACGCGAATCCCCTCGTGGTCGACGGACACGTGCCGCAGCGTGGCGCCCGCGCGCGCGAACGCCCAGTTCGCGCCCAGATAGCCCGGATCCTCCACCGCGCACAGGTCGCCCTCGTGCAGAAAGGTGCGCGACACGAGATGCAGCGCCTGCCCGGTGCCGTGGGTCACGACGATCCGGTCGGCATCGACCGATACCGATCGATGCTCGTGCAACCAGTGCGCGATGGCGTGGCGCAGGCCGGCTTCCCCGCGCGGGTCGCCGTAGCCGGCCGGCGGAAAATGCCGCCCGGCTTCGCGGCACGCGTTGCGCCACGCCTCCAGCGGCAGCGCGCGCACGTTCACCTGCCCGAGCCGCCAGTCGAACGCGGCGCCCGGTTGCGGCGGCACATCGTCGGGCGCGTGCCCGAGCCGACGCAACACGGCCGGCAGCCCGATCGCGGGCTCGCGATCCCGGCGCGGCGCGGCAGGCACCCGGCTCGCGGCCACGAAGGTGCCGCTGCGCCCGCGCCCCTCCAGCACGCCGTCGGCGATCAGTTCGTCGTAGGCCTCGATCACGCAATTGCGCGCGATGCCGAGTTGCTCCGCCAGATCCCGCGTGGGCGGCAGACGCGTGCCGCCGGGCAGCACGGCGGCGTCGATCCGCTCGCGCAGCTGCCGGATGATCTGGCGGAAGATCGGGCCGCTCGCCTGCCGGTCGATCTCGAGATCGACCAGCGCGGGGTGGGCGTGTTTGGCGACGGTGGGGCGAGCGGCGGAGCGAACCATGGACAGCGCGAAATTCCATTTTTTTGGTTCTTAAAAAATACAGCAAAAACGTCAGAATTCAAGAACCAAAACGAACCCGACACAGCACGGAACCCCCATGCGGATTCGCATCATCACCGACGATTTCACGAGTGCGCTCGACGGCACCGCCTGCTTCGCCGAGCGCGGCCGGGATACCGCCGTGCTGCTGCGGCCGGGCGAGGCGGCGACGGTCGACTCCGTCGCCGTGGTCAGCCTCGACACCGATACGCGCGAACACGCCGTGCCTGGCGATCCCGTGGCGGACGCGGCGCGGGCCTGGCGCGACGCGGACCTCCTCGTGCAGCAATTCGACTCGACGCTGCGCGGGCGCGTCGCCGCCGACTGCCTGCGTGCGCTGGCGGCCTCCGGTCGTCGCAAGCTGCTGATCGCGCCGGCGTTTCCAGCCGAGGGGCGCACCACCGAGGCGGGCCGCGTGCTCGTTCATGGCGTGCCGGTGCAGGACACGGCCTTCGGCCGCGATCCCAGCCTGCCGGTGCGCGAATCGAGCATCCCGGCGCTGTTCGCCGCGCGGGGCAGGGCGGTGGTCGTGGCGCGCGATGCCGAGCACGCGAGCGTCCTGCTCGACACGCACGACGCAGTGGTGATGGATGCGCGTGCCGAAAGCGACCTCGACGCGCTGGCGGGCCGTTTCGCCGGCTTGCCGGATCTGCTGCTGGCGGGCTCCACGGGCTTGCTGCGTGCGCTGGCGCGCGTGCTGCCGCCGCCTCCCGCATCGGCGCCGCGACAGGCGGCCGGTTCGTGCGCCTGCCGCGCGCCCCGGCTCGTGGTGGGCAGCCTCAATCCGCGCTCGCGCCGCCAGCTCGAAGTGGCGCGCGCAAGCCGCCCGATCGAGGTGCTGGCAACCGGCAGCGAGCGCCGCCTCGACGCTGCCGAGAACCAGGCCGCGTTGCGCGAGCTGGTCGCGCGCATCACCGGGCTGATCGCCGGGGGCGCCTGCGACGGCCTCGTCGTGACCGGGGGCGAAACCGCGCGACGGATCGTCGACGCGCTGCCCGCGGTATCGCTGCGCGTGCAGCGCGAAATTCTGCCGGGCGTGCCGCTGTTCGAGGTTCGCACCTCGACGGGGGGCTTCCCGATGATCACCAAGGCCGGCGGCTTCGGCGACGACGACGCGCTGCTGGCCTGCCTCGACGCACTGACTGGAGCATCGGCATGAAACAGCAACGGATCGCCGTGACGATGGGCGACGCGGCGGGCATCGGCCCGGAAATCCTCGTCAAGACCTTCGCCGACGCGGCCTTCATGGCCGAGCATCCGTCCTTCGCGATCGGCGACGCCGGCGTGCTGCGGCGCGCGGCGGCGGCACTCGATCTGCCGCTCGAGATTCGCGAGACGGATGCGGTGGCCGACATCGCGCCGCAGCCGGGCGTGCTCGACGTGCTGCGGGTGCCGGGCGCCGAGCCCTTGCCGGCCGACCTGCCGCCGGGCGCGATCAGCGCGCGGGCCGGCGAGGCCGCGTTCGGCGCGATCCGCGCGGCGATCGCGCTGGCGATGCAGCGCGAGATCGCGGGCATCTGCACCGCGCCGATCCACAAGGAGGCGCTGGCCGCCGCCCGCGTGCCGTATCCGGGCCACACCGAGATGCTCGCCGATCTGTCGGGCACGCGCGACTACGCGATGATGCTCGTGAACCCCACGCTGCGCACGATCCTGGTGACCGTGCACTGCTCGATGCGCGAGGCGATCGGGAGGCTGTCCATCGAGGGCGAGCTGCGCATCATCCGGCTCGCGCATCGCGCGATGATCGAGCTCGGCATCGCCGCGCCGCGCGTCGCCGTGGCGGGCCTCAATCCGCATGCGGGCGAGGGCGGGCTGTTCGGCCGCGAGGACCTCGACATCGTCGCCCCGGCGATCGAGCGTGCCCGCGCCGAAGGCATCGACGCCAGCGGGCCCTGGCCCGGCGACACCGTGTTCATGAATGCGCGCCGCGGGCGCTTCGACATCGTGGTGGCGCAGTACCACGATCAGGGGCTGATTCCGGTCAAGCTGGCCGGTGTCGAGGACGGCGTGAACATTACCGTCGGCCTGCCGTTCGTGCGCACCAGCCCGGACCACGGCACCGCATTCGACATCGCCGGCCAGGGCATCGCCGACCCGGCCAGCCTGCGCGTCGCACTGCAAACCGCTCACCGATTCGCCCGCGCCCGCGCCGGTGCGTGAGCCCGTTCATTCAACAAGGAGTCCGACATGTCATCCCATTTCATCCTGATGCTGACGGAGCACGACGCGACCGTTCCCGACGCGCTGGCCATCTACGACAGCCTGCGCGACAGCCCGGTGCGCCTGGTCGGCTTCAAGGACGTGGGCCTGCCCGTCGCGTCGCTGAAGCAGCTGGCGCAACGCATCCGCGCCGACGGCCGCAAGGTCATGCTCGAGGTCGTGGCGACGAGCCGCGAGAGCGAGCTCGAATCGATCCGCGCCGCGCTCGAAATCGGTGTCGACCATCTGCTCGGCGGCCGCCACGTCGACGATGCGCTGGCGTTGCTGGCGGGTTCGTCGATCCGCTACTTTCCGTTCGCGGGCCACACGGTGGGGCACCCGACCGTGCTGGAGGGCACGATGGACGAGATCGTCGCCGATGCGCGCCGCATCGCGGCGCTGCCCGGCGTGCACGGCCTCGATCTGCTCGCCTACCGCTTCGCTGGCGAGGGCGATCCGGCCGAGCTGGCGCGGCGCGTGGCCGATGCCGTGCCGATTCCGGTGATCGCGGCCGGCAGCATCGACAGCGAGGCGCGCGTGAAGGCCATGATTGACGCCGGAACCTGGGGTTTCACGGTCGGCAGCGCGCTGTTCCAGGGCAGCTTCGCCAGGCGCCTCCTGCCGGCGCAGATCGACACCATTTTCCAGATCGAGGGAGTCACGGTATGACGCTCGCCAAGGTCAACGTCGCGGCGGCGTTCGCAGCCGTGAGCGAATACTGGTCGCCGCGGATCGGCGGCGACATCAACGAGTCGCAGATCAAGTTCGCCAAATTCAGCGGCACCTTCAACTGGCATCACCACGATCACGAGGACGAGCTGTTCTTCGTGGTGAAGGGCACGCCCCGGAAGCCGTGACCGACGAGGTGCATTGCCTGCTGCTCGAGCCGAAGACGACGATCAACACCGGCAACGTCGTCAACGCGCGCACGCGCACGAATCCCGAGCGCATCCGAGCCGCCTGGCACCCGACCTCTGGGCGCTGCTGGGGCAGCTGCGCGCGTGCCGGTTCGTGGATCTGACCCACGCCTTCGACGCGTCGATTCCGTATTCGCCGTTCTTCGGGCCCGAGACGCGCACGGTGGTGTACGACCACGCGCCGGCGCGCGGCGAGCAGGGGCAGGGGGGGCTCGCGCATCGCTACAGCTTCGTCGGGCAGTGGGGCACGCATGTCGATCCGGCGTGCACTTCGTGGCCGGGCGCCGGTTTCTCGACGAGATCCCGGTCAGCGACGTGATCCTGCCGCTGGTCGTGATCGACATCCGCGAGTCGGTGGCCGCCGATGCCGACTGCTGCCTGTCGCTCGACGACGTCCTGCACCTGCAGTCCCCCTCTGGGTAAACCCGTGTCCCCGTCGCCCATCCCCGCCCCTTTGCTGCGACCGCGTCAAGGACAGACCGGTAAGCCTCGCCCGACCCTCCCCGCGCGCCTTTCGCACGCGCTATCTCGCGCCTGAAAATCCCGTCATCGACCGCGCGACAGGATCTTGTCGAAATGCGGCGCGAATAACCAATTGACTCTGAAATTTGAGGAATATTTGAGAATGTATTGGGATTCTGGTCATATTGATGGACCGTTATTTCAGATTTCTCTCATTGCATTTTTTTGGCGCTGCACACGCGTCGTCATATTGGATAAAACGCCGGAGACGCCCGGTGGACGGGGCAGTTGCTTCATATCGTCGAAGTCATTCCGAAATGCTTTGTTGCGCTGCGTCGTGAAATACTTCATGAGAACCTGGTGCTGCTTTGCGTCATTCTGGATGTTGTTGACATTGCAAAATTTGAAACTTAGACTTCTGCTCACCTTGAGAGAAGTTGCTCACCCGAACCCTTCCAAACCCTGAGTCATCAGGATGTCCAAGGGTTTTCCCGGGCGAGCGAAACGGCGATCGGTTTCGCGAACATTCCTGCGATGCGACCGTCATCGAACGACTTACCGACGTCGTTGCAGTGGTAAAAATCCAGAAGACCGGAGACAGTCACCAGGCCAGATATTTCGTTATGCAAATTAACGGAAGGGCCCGGCGAATCCGCGGAAAATGAATCCGCCCCACATTCCATGTTTTTCGCAGGGTGACAGCGATGAGCGAGATGTCCGAAGAAATCTACACCGTGGTGGTCAATCACGAGGAACAGTATTCGATCTGGCCCGAGTACAAGGACGTGCCGGCCGGCTGGAAGGCGGTAGGCAAGGTCGGTCCGAAGCAGGTCTGCCTCGACTACATCAACGAGGTCTGGACGGACATGCGTCCCCTCAGCCTGCGCCAGCAGATGGACGCGTGATACCGGCGGCCCGGCCGCTGGCCCGGGCCCGCAGTTCACGACGCGTCGCACCTTCATTCATGTGATGTCCGGCTCGCCGCCCCGATCTTCGCAAACGGGGCGAGGTGGCTGCGCACGCGTGTGCCGTTGGCAATCGGTGTTACCGGCTCGTTCTGCACGCTACACGGTGCGGAACGGTCGCGGCCGTCGTGCGTGCCGCGCACGGCCCTTCACGCAAAGCAACCATGCCCAACCCGATTCAGTTCGCACGTCGCAGGCCGTTCGCTACCGCGTGCGTCGTCATCGTGGTCCTGTTGCTGGCGGCGCTCGTCTGGTACTTCGTGCTGCGCACGGTACCGCCACAATATCTGACCGCCACCGTCACGCGCGGCGACATGGACGAGACGGTGCTCGCCACGGGCACGATCCATCCATCCGCGCAGGTGTCGATCGGCGCGCAGGTCAACGGCCAGATCCAGTCGATTCCCGTGAAGCTCGGCGATCACGTGAAGCGCGGCCAGCTGCTGGCCGAAATCGATCCGCAACTCCAGGAGAACGCGCTGCGCAGCGCGCAGGCCTCGCTCGACAGTGCCCGCGCGCAACGCGATTCGAAGCAGGCGCTGCTCGTGCAGTACCGGCACGAACTCGACCGGCAGACCTTCATGCTGCAGCACGACGCGAGCTCGCGCGCGAACTACGAACAGGCGCAGGGCAACGTCGAGACCACTCGCGCCGATCTGGCCTCGCTGAACGCGCAGATCCTGGTGTCGTCGGTGGCCGTCGACAACGCGCGCACCCAGCTCTCCTTCACGCACATCACCGCGCCGATGGACGGCGAGATCATCGCGATGGTCGCGCAGCCGGGGCAGACGGTGGTGGCCGCGCAGGTGGTGCCGGTGCTGATGATCCTCGCCAACGTGGACACCATGACGGTGCGCGCGAAGATTTCCGAAGCGGACGTGGTGCGCGTGCAGCCCGGCCTGCCCGTGCACTTCACGATCCTCGGCGACCCCGATCATCAGTACGACAGCCGGCTGCGCGCGGTGGAGCCGGCGCCGGAATCGATCGTCTCGCAGGCGATGCAGCAATACCCGAGCGCGCAGTCGCAGACGCCCGCCGCGATCTACTACAACGGCCTGTTCGACGTGGCGAACCCGCGGCACACGCTGCGCGCCTCGATGACGGCCCAGGTGTCGTTCGTGCTCGGCCACGCGTCGAACGCGCTGGTGCTGCCGCGCGCCGCGCTCGGCCAGCGCATCGACGAGCATCACCACGAGGTGCGCGTGCTGGCCGGCGACGCGGTGCAGTCGCGCCGCATCGCCACGGGCCTGATGAACGACACGGACGTGCAGGTGCTGTCGGGCCTCGCCGCGGGCGAGCGCGTGATCGTCGGCAATTCGCTGGACCAGGCCCTGAAGGCGGCCGCGCAGGGGAACGGATCGTGATCGACGACCGGGACACGCCGCTGCTCGAGCTGCAGCAGGTCGAACGCCGCTTCACGATGGGCGACGCGGAGGTCGCGATCCTGAAGGCGGTGGACCTGCAGGTCCGGCGCGGTGAACTGGTGGCCATCACGGGGCAGTCGGGCTCGGGCAAGTCGACGCTGATGAACATCCTCGGCTGCCTCGACCGGCCGAGCTCGGGCAGCTACCGGATCGCCGGCGAGGACGTGCGCACGCTCGACGGCGACGCGCTCGCGCGCCTGCGCCGCGAGCATTTCGGCTTCGTGTTCCAGCGCTACCACCTGCTGCCGCACCTGAGCGCCGAAGAGAACGTGCAGATCCCGGCCGTGTATTCGGGCACCGCCCGGCACCTGCGCCGCGAGCGTGCCAGCGCGCTGCTCGCGCGGCTCGGCATCGCCGAGCGCGCCACGCGCCTTCCCACCCGGCTGTCGGGCGGCGAGCAGCAGCGCGTGAGCATCGCGCGCGCGCTGATCAACGGCGGCGAGGTGATCCTCGCCGACGAGCCGACCGGCGCGCTCGACTCGCGCAGCGGCCGCGAGGTGATGCGCATCCTGCTCGAACTCAACGCGCTCGGCCACACCGTGATCCTGGTCACGCACGATCACCACATCGCGGCGCATGCGCGCCGCATCATCGAGATCAACGACGGCCGGATCGTCGCGGACCGGCCCAACGAGCCGGTCGAGTCGATCGAGGCGGCACCGGCGGCGCCTTCCGACGCCGGCGCCGGCGCGCCGCGCGGCGGCTCGGACGCGCTGAGCGCCGCGAGCCTCGGCGCGGCCTTCAGGATTGCCTGGATCGCGATGGTCTCGCACCGCCTGCGCACGCTGCTCACGATGCTGGGCATCGTGATCGGCATCGCGGCGGTGGTGACGGTGGTGGCGCTCGGCGAGGGCGCGCGGCGCAGCGTGGTGGCCTCGATCGAGGCGATCGGCACGAATACGGTGGACGTCAACCCGGGCCGCGACTGGGGTGACGAGAACGCCAGCGCGATCCACACGCTCGGCCCCGGCGACGTGGCCGTGCTGCGCGCGCAGTTCTACGTGGACAGCGTGACGCCGCTGGTGGCCTCGAGCCAGACCCTGCAGCGCGGCAACGTGAAGGCCCACACCTCGGTGCGCGGCGTGGGCGCCGACTACTTCCGTGTGCACGGCACGCGCTTCGCGAGCGGCCAGCCCTTCGACGCGGCGCAGGCGCTGCGTCGCGCGCAGGTGGTGGTGATCGACGACAACACGCGCCAGCGCCTGTTCCGCAGCTGGGAGCAGCCGATCGGCCAGATCATCCTGGTGGGCGCGCTGCCGTGCACCGTGATCGGCGTGACCGCGCGCAACGACGGCCTGTTCGGCTCGGGCACCGACCTGCAGGTGTTCATCCCGTACACCACCGCGGTCGATCGCCTGACCGGCCAGTCGTGGTTCAACGGCATCACGGCGCGGATCCGCGACGGCGTGCCGAACCGCATCGCCGAGCAGAACATCAGGACGCTGATCGCGGGCCGCCACATGACGCAGGACTTCTTCACGAGCTCCAGCGACAGCATCATGCAGACCGTGGAGGAGACCACCAACACGCTGACCCTGCTGATCATGTGCGTGGCCGTGATCTCGCTGCTGGTGGGCGGCATCGGCGTGATGAACATCATGCTGGTGTCGGTCACCGAGCGCATGCACGAGATCGGCATCCGCATGGCGGTGGGCGCGCGCCAGTCGGACATCCTGCAGCAGTTCCTGATCGAGGCCGTGCTGATCTGCGTGGCCGGCGGCGTGCTGGGCGTGCTGCTGGCCATCGTGGTGAGCGGCGTGTTCTCGCTGTTCGTGAAGGTGATCGTGCTGCGCTTCTCGCTGCTGTCGATGGTGGTGGCCTGCGCGTGCTCCACGCTGATCGGCGTGGCCTTCGGCTTCTGGCCCGCGCGCAACGCGTCGCGGCTCGATCCGATCGAAGCGCTGGCGCGCGAATGAGGCCGGCCATGCACGCACCCAGCCGCTTCCATCCCGACGCCCATCCCGATGCCGCCCGCCGCCGCTGGCCGCGCCGCGCCGCGCTGGCCGGCGCCGTGGCGCTCGCCTGCACGCTGGCCGGTTGCGGCGCGCTGACGAAAAGCACCTACCGGCGCACGCCGCTCGAGGTGCCGACCCAGTGGGACGCCAACCCGCTGCCGCTGACCGGCACCGCCTTCGCGAAGGCGGACCCGTGGTGGCGCCGCTTCGGCGATCCGAAGCTCGACGCGCTGATCGAGCGCGCGCTGCGCACCAACGACACGCTGGCCGCGGCGGCCGTGAAGCTGTACAACGCGCGCCTGCAGGCCGGCATCACCGACACCAATCTCACGCCCGCGATCTCGGTCAGCGGCAGCGCGAGTTCGGAGCGCAACCTCACGCGCGGCGGCAGCTCGGCGCGCTCGTACGGCACCAGCACCTCGCTGAGCTACGAGCTCGATTTCTGGGGGCACCTGGCCCGCCAGCGCGACGCCACCCACTTCGAGGCGGTGGCCACCGAGTACGACCGCCGCAACGCCGCGCTCACGCTGGTCAGCCAGACCGCCACCGCCTACTGGCAGATCGGCGAGCTCAAGAGCATCGCCGCGACGGTGCAGGAAGCGATCGAGACCGGCAAGCGCACCCTGCGGTTCGTGCACATCCAGCACGTGGCCGGCGAGGCCAGCGACTACGAGGAATCGCAGGCGCTGAGCACGCTGAAGACGCTCGAGGGCGAGCTGACCGAGGTGAACGCGCAGCTCGAGGCGCAGCGCAACACGCTGGCGATCATCTTCGACCAGTCGCCCGAGCAGCGCGAGCCCGAGCCCGACGGCCTGCCGATCCGCCCGATGCCGCCGATGCCGCCGGTCGTGCCGGCCGACCTGCTGGGCCGCCGGCCCGACCTGCAGGCGGCCGAGGAACGCCTGCGCGAGTCGCTCGCGCAGGCCGACGTGGAGCGGCTGTCCTTCTACCCGACCTTCTCGCTGTTCGGCACCGTCACGAGCGGCAGCGCCACCAACACCACGCTGTCGAACATCCTGAAGGATCCGCTCGGCACGCTCGGCGCCACGCTGTCGCTGCCGTTCCTGCAGTGGAACACGGCGGACCTGAACATCAAGTCCTCGAAGGCGACCTACGACGCCGCCGTGCTGACGTTCCGCCAGACCTTCTATCAGGCGCTGGCCGACACGCGTTCGGCCTGGGCCGCGTGCGTGCAGTCGGACCAGGAGGTGAAGGCGCTGTCGGAGGCGCTCAGGGCCGCGCGGCGCGCCGAATCGCTGGCCGAGATCCGCTACCGCGCCGGCAACACCAGCCTGACCGACTGGCTCACGCTGCAGCAGACGCGCCAGCAGGCCGACGTGCAGCTCGAGGAGGCCGTGTACGCGCAATACACCAATGCGCTGACGCTGTATCTGGCGCTCGGCGGCGACCCCGCCGCGCAGGACGTCGCGCCGTCCGACGCGAGGCACGCGCCGGGCCCGACCGACGCACCGTATCCGCAGGCTCCCTCGGGCCGGAACGTCGAACAATCATCATGAGACCCCGCCATGCGATTCCAACCTGACGCCCCCGTTTTCCTGAAGCCCTCGATCAAGATGGAGCTGCTGCTCGATCGCTGGCTGGCCTGGCCGCATCTGGTGCCGCCGGTGCAGTACGCGATGAACCTCGCGTTCCGCTACCTGCCGGCGATGCAGTCCTTCGTCGGCAATCCGAAGATGCACGTGGCCGCCTCCAGCGATCCGGCGATGTACGGCGGCCCGTTCATGGACCTGCCCGAGGCGGCCGCGCCGGAAATCGCGAAGGTGCTGGAGGAGACCAAGGCGCGCTCGGCCCACCTGATCCGCTTCGCGAACGACTTCAAGGCCTTCGATCGGCTGCTGCAGGAAGAGGCGAGCGGCTACTCGCTCGACGGCCTGTACGAGAAGCTGCCGGAATCGCTGGCGGGCGTGGTCGAGCTCGTGTACGACCAGAACAACCGGCCCACCATCCGCATCATCGAGGAGCTGGTGGCGCGCACCGGCCTGACCAACCGCGCGAGCCAGGAACTGCTGCTCAGCGCGGTGGCCGACGCCGACCGCAAGTTCTTCATGAACACGCCGCGCGTGAGCGGCCCGGGCAACGCGTTCGCGCGCGTGCCCTTCGATTCGCCGCTGCTCGACACGCTCTCGTCGATGCGCACGCAGGCCGCGCCGTTCGGCGAGCTGGCGGCGCTGTTCGACGCGGCCACGCTGGAACGCGCCGATTTCCTCGACATGTTCACGACCGAGCCGCCGGCGCGCAAGTCGCCCGACTATCACGGCGACGCCGTGCGCGTGCGCCACTTCGGCCACGCCTGCGTGCTGATCCAGTCGGCCGAGGTGACGATCCTGATCGATCCGATGTTCACCTGGGATGCCTCCAGCGAGGACGCGCGCTTCACCTACGCCGATCTGCCGGACCGCATCGACTACCTGGTGATCTCGCACTGCCACCAGGATCACTTCTCGCCCGAGGCGCTGGTGCAGCTGCGCCACAAGGTGGGCCAGGTGATCGTGCCGCGCAACCGCACCGGCAGCCTGGCCGATCCGTCGATGGAACTCGCGCTGCGCAGCATGGGCTACACGAACGTGCGCACGGTGGGCGCGTTCGATTCGATCGCGGTGCCCGACGGCGAGATCCTGAGCCTGCCGTTCACGGGCGAGCACTCGGATCTGGACATCTACAGCAAGCAGACGCTGCTGGTGCGGCTCAAGGAGCGGCGCTTCTTCTTCCTGGTGGATTCGGACGCGATCAACCCGGCGCTGTACCGCCTGGTGCGCGAGACGGCCGGCCAGCCCGACGCGGTGTTCGTCGGCATGGAGTGCAACGGCGCGCCGCTGAGCTGGCTGTACGCGCCGCTGATGACCAGGCCGCTGAGCCGGCGCGACGACGATTCGCGCCGCCTGTCCGCGTCGAATTCGGCGCGCGCCTGGCGCCTGCTGTCCGATCTCGGCAGCCGCACCGCCTTCATCTACGCGATGGGGCAGGAGCCGTGGCTGCGCTACGTGATGGGCACCGAATACGCGCCGGACAGCATCCAGGCCACGCAGATCCGCGATTTCTTCGAGCGTTGCCGGCAGGCGGACATCACGTTCGAGCATCTGCACATCGGCCGCGAAATGATGTTCTGACGCCGATGTTCTGACGCCGACGTTCCGACGCCGATGTTCCGACTCAGTAGCGAGCCCGGCGCCGGGGCCTCCGGCGCGGCAGTCCGGATCGAGCGGCACCAGGCAACACCAGGCAACACCATGCAGCACCGGGCGCGCGCCGCCCGTCCATATCGAGGAGATAACGGATGTCCGAGCTGACCAATATCGAACTGGGTTCGACGACCTGCGTCAACGGCAAGCGCCTGTGGGACAGCCTGATGGAACTCGCGAAGATCGGCGAGACGCCGAAGGGCGGCGTGTGCCGGCTCACGCTGACCGATCTGGACAAGGCGGCGCGCGACCTGATCATCGGCTGGGCGAAGGCGGCCGGCTGCAGCGTGTCGATCGACACGATGGGCAACGTGTTCATGCGCCGGCGCGGCCGCAACGACGCGCTCGCGCCGGTGGTGACCGGCTCGCACACCGATTCGCAGCCGACCGGCGGGCGCTTCGACGGCATCTACGGCGTGCTCGGCGGCCTCGAGGTGATCCGCGCGATGAACGATCTCGGCATCGAGACCGAGCGGCCCGTCGAGGTGGTGATCTGGACCAACGAGGAAGGCTCGCGCTTCGCGCCCGGCATGATCGGCTCGGGCGTGTTCGCCGGGCGCTACACGCTCGAGCACGGCCTGAGCCTGCGCGACACGGCGGGCGTCACGATCGGCGACGAGCTGCGCCGCATCGGCTATGCCGGCGACGTGCCGTGCGGCGGCCGCGCGATCCACGCCGCGTTCGAGCTGCACATCGAGCAGGGCCCGATCCTCGAGACCGAGGGACATTCGATCGGCGTGGTGACCGACGCGCAGGGCCAGCGCTGGTACGAGGTGGTGCTGACCGGCCAGGACTCGCACGCGGGCACCACGCCGATGCCGCGCCGGCGCGACGCGCTGCTCGGCGCCTCGCGCGTGGTGCAGCTGGTCAACGAGATCGGCCTGCGCCACGCGCCGCTCGCCTGCGCGACGGTCGGCATGATGCAGGTGCGCCCGAACTCGCGCAACGTGATTCCGGGCCAGGTGTTCATGACCGTCGACTTCCGCCATCCGCAGGACGCCGTGCTCGCGAGGATGAATGCCGAGCTGCAGGAAGGCGTCGCGCGCATCGCCGACTCGGCCGGGCTCGAGGCGCAGGTCGAGCAGATCTTCTATTACGCGCCGGTGCCGTTCGACGCCGGCTGCGTGCAGTCGGTGCGCGCGGCCGCCGAGCGCTTCGGCTACTCGCATCGCGACATCGTGTCGGGCGGTGGCCACGACGCCTGCTACCTGTCGCAGGTCGCGCCGGCCTCGATGGTGTTCGTGCCGTGCATCGGCGGCATCAGCCACAACGAGATCGAGGATGCCAGGCCCGAGTGGATCGAGGCCGGCGCCAACGTGCTGCTGCACGCGGTGATCGACCGCGCGTGCGAGCCGGATTGAGCGGTCCGGCCAGGTCGAGGTCGATGCAGGCAGGCGTGTTTTCAAGAACCGAAGGTGTTGGGGGAGAACGATGAACAGTCCGACGGGTCCACGGGGCGAATGCGTGTTGCCGGGTGAGCAGCTGGTCGCGCTGCTGATGCGCCGTGCCGAGGCGCAGCCCGACGTCCGTCTGTACACCTTCCTCGCACCCGAGGGCGGCGCCGACGAAACCATCACCTACCGCGAGCTGGACCAGCGCGCGCGCCGCATCGCGTGCCTGCTGACGGCGCGCGGCGTGCCCGACGCGCAGCCCGTGCTGCTGCTGTTCCACCCGGGCATCGACTATCTGTGCGCGTTCTTCGGCTGCCTGTACGCGGGCGCGATCCCGGTGCCGGCCTATCCGCCCACCCACGCGCGCCAGCTCGGCCGCCTGCAGGCGATCGTCGACGATGCGGCCAGCGGCTACGCGCTGACGGCCCGCGCGGAATTCGGGCAGATCGTCGCGATGGGCGCGCGCGGCACGCCGCTGTCGATCGATCACTGGCTGCTGATCGAGGACACGCCGGCCACGTCCGACGGCTGGCAGGCGCCCGCGCTCGACGGCGGCGACATCGCCTTCCTGCAGTACACGTCCGGCTCCACCGGCACGCCGAAGGGCGTGATGGTGAGCCACGCCAACGTGCTGTGGAACCTGCGCCTGACCACCGGCCACGTGCGGGCCGGCGTCGACGACGTGATGGTGTTCTGGTTGCCGCCGTATCACGACTTCGGCCTGATCGGCGGCGTGCTCGGCCCGCTCGTGACCGGTTGCCGCGCCGTGCTGATGCGCCCCGCGTCCTTCCTGCTCAACCCGTTGCGCTGGCTGCGCGCGATCGGCGAGTTCGGCGGCACGCTGACCGGCGCGCCGAACTTCGCCTACGACCTGTGCGTGCGCGCGATGGCGGGCAAGGATCTGTCCGGGCTCGACCTGAGCAGCCTGCGCATCGCGTTCAACGGCGCGGAGCCGATTCGCCAGGAAACCCTGACGCGTTTCACCGAGGCCTTCGCGCCGTACGGCTTCCGCCGCGAGAGCTGGCTGGCCGCCTACGGGCTGGCCGAATCCACGCTGATGGTGTCGGGCCGCTGGGGTTTCGCGGCCGGCGACACGCCGGAATCGCTGTCGTTCGACAAGGCCGCGCTGGCGCAGGGCCGCGCGCAGCTCGCGCAGCCGGTCGAGCCGGGCGGCGAAGCCGACGCCGACGCGCGCCGGCTCGTCAATGCGGGCCCGGTGCTGCCGCTGCACGAACTCGCCATCGTTGCGCCCGCAACGGGCGAGCGCTGCGGCGCCGACGAGATCGGCGAGGTGTGGGTGCAGGGGCCAAGCGTGGCGCAGGGCTACTGGCGGCGCGAGGCGGCCACGCAGGATGCGTTCCGCGCGCGGCCGGTGGGCGAGGCGGCGCTGCCGGGCTGGATGCGCACCGGCGATCTGGGCTTCGTGCGCGACGGCCAGCTCTACCTCTGCGGGCGCGAGAAGGATCTGATCATCGTGCAAGGTCAGAACGTCTATCCGCAGGACATCGAGCTGGCGGCATTCTCGAGCCACCCGGACCTGCGCCGCGACGGCGCGGTGGCGTTCGCCGCAGACAGCGGCGAGCAGGACGAGACCGAGCGGCTCGTGATCGTGCAGGAACTCGATTTCGGCAAGGCGGTGGACGAGCGCGTGGTCGGTGCGATCGTGTCGGCCGTGATGGAGGCGATCGGGCTCGCGCCCGACGTCGTGGTCCTCGTGAAGGCCGGGCGCATTCCGCGCACCTCGAGCGGCAAGGTGCGCCGGCGTCAGTGTCGCGAGGATCTGGCCACGGGCGAGCTGGCCGTGGTGCACCGCTGGGAGCGGCCGCGCGCGGGTGCGACGCCGGCCGTGCGGTCGACCGCGACCGCGCGAGCGCCGCTCGAAGCGGGCATCGCCGCCCCGCGCGCGCAGGCGAGGTCGGCGGCCGAGATCGAGGCGTGGCTCGGCGCGCAACTCGCCGAGCGCGTGGGCATCGACACGTCGCGCATCGAGCGCGACCAGCCGTTCGCGATGCTCGGCCTGAACTCGATGCTGTCGGTGCAGCTGTCGGCCGCGCTCGGCGAATGGCTGGCGCTGCCGATCACGCCGGTGGTGTTCTGGGATCACCCGACGCTCGCGCAACTGGCCCGGCATCTCGCGGCGGAAAGCGCCGCCTCGCCGGCACCCGCCGCCGCCGCTCGGGCCGCGGCCGCCGCGAGCGAGGCCGAGCCGATCGCCGTGATCGGCATCGGCTGCCGCTTCCCCGGCGCGAAGGATACCGAGGCGTTCTGGCAACTGATCGACGAAGGCCACGACGGCATCCGCGAGATTCCCGCCGCGCGGCTGGCCGCGCGCACCTTCGAGCTGAAGCCCGACCATCTCGCGCCGACCCGCTGGGGCGGCTTTCTCGACGAGGTGGACCGCTTCGACGCGCCGTTCTTCGGCATCTCGCCGCTCGAGGCGCAGCGCATGGACCCGCAGCAGCGCCTGCTGCTCGAGACGACCTGGCACGCGCTCGAGGATGCCGGCATCGCGCCCGCGCGCGTGGCCGGCACGCAGACGGGCGTGTTCGTGGGCATCTCCACCCACGATTACGACGCGTATCAGGCGCAGGACGGCGACGGCCTGAACGTCTACGCGGCCACCGGCAGCGCGGCCAGCATCGCGGCGAACCGGCTCTCGTACTTCCTCGACGCGAACGGCCCGAGCCTCGCGATCGACACCGCGTGCTCGTCCTCGCTGGTGGCCGTGCATCACGCCTGCGCGAGCCTGCGCCGCGGCGAATCCACGCTGGCCGTCGCCGGCGGCGTGAACCTGATCCTGTCGAGCGATTCGGGCCGGCCGTTCGCGCAGGGCGGCATGCTGTCGCCCACCGGCGCGTGCCGCGCCTTCGACGCGGGCGCGAACGGTTACGTGCGCGGCGAGGGCTGCGGCGTGGTGGTGCTCAAGCGCCTGTCCGACGCGCTGCGCGACGGCGATCCCGTGCGCGCCGTGGTGGCCGGCTCCGCGATGATGCAGGACGGCCGCAGCAACGGCCTGGTGGCGCCGAACGGGCAGGCGCAGGCGCGCCTGATCCGCCGCGCGTTCGACGCGGCCGGCGTCGCGCCGGCCGAGGTCGGCTACGTGGAGGCGCACGGCACCGGCACCGTGCTCGGCGATCCGATCGAGCTGAACGCGCTGAAGAGCGTGTTCGGCGGCGCGCGGTGCCGCGTGGGCTCGGTCAAGTCGCAGATCGGGCATCTCGAGGCCGCCGCCGGCATCGCCGGGCTGATCAAGGCCGTGCTCGTGCTCGAACGCGGCGTGGTGCCCGCGCAGCGGCATTATCGCGAGCCGAATCCGCATTGCCCGCTCGACGGCTCGGGCCTGTCGGTGCCGACCGAGCACGAGGCGTGGGGGGCCGGGCAGGGTGGCCGCCGCCATGCCGGCATCAGTTCGTTCGGCTTCGGCGGCACGCTCTGCCACGTCGTGCTGGCGGAGGCGCCGTCCGCCGCGCCCGCCATCGAGAGCGATGCGTCGGAGCCGCCGGCGCCGCAGGTGCTGCTGCTCTCGGCGCAATCCGAACCCGCGCTCGCGGCCGCCTCGGCGCGGCTCGGCGGCTGGTTGCGCGAGCAAGCATCGCCTGCGCTGGCGGACGTCGCGGCCAGCCTGCGCCTGTCGCGCCAGCCGCTGGCGTGGCGCCGTGCCGTGGTCGGCGCCGATCGCGAGCAGGCGATCGCGGCACTCGACCGGCCGCTGCACGATGCCGTGCAGGTGCGTGGCGCGGCGGCACCGGTCGCGTTCCTGTTTCCGGGGCAGGGCGCGCAAGCCTTGCGCATGGGGCAGGCGCTGTATCGCTCGCACGCCGGGTTCCGCGCCCGCGTGGACGCGAGTGCGAGCCGCCTGCGCGAGATCGCGGGCCTCGACATCCTCGGTGCCCTGTATCCGGCCGGTGCCGATACCGAAGCGGCCGATCTGGACGCCGCGGCCGCGCTGACGGCCACCGCGCTCGCGCAGCCGGCGCTGTTCGTGATCGAGCACGCGCTGGCCGGCACGCTGATGGCAGCGGGCGTGCAGCCGGCCGCGATGCTCGGCCACAGCCTCGGCGAATACGTGGCGGCCACCCTGGCCGGCGTGTTCTCGCTCGACGACGCGCTCGCGCTGGTCGCGGCGCGCGGCGCGCTGATGCAGGCGCAGCCGGCCGGCGCGATGCTCGGCGTCGCGGCCAGCGAGGCCGCGCTGCTGCCGTGGCTCGGCGAATCCGTGTCGCTGGCCGCCGTGAACGCGCCCGAACGCTGCGTGGTGGCGGGCCCGTTCGAGGCCATCGACGCGCTCGAACGGCGCCTCGGCGAGGCGGGCCTGTCCTGCCGCCGCCTGCCGGTCTCGCACGCCTTCCACTCCACGATGATGGCGCCGGCCGCGCCGGCCTTCGCCGAGCGGCTGGCCGGCATCACGCTGCGCGCGCCCGCGTTGCCGTTCGTGTCGAACCTCACGGGGCGCTGGATCACGGCAGCCGAGGCGACCGATCCCGCCTACTGGGTGCGCCATCTGCTGGCGCCGGTGCGCTTCGCCGACGGCCTCGCCACCGTGCTCGCGAGCGGCGCGCGCTGCCTGCTCGAACTCGGGCCGGGGCAGACGCTGTGCTCGCTCGCGCGCCTGCAGGGCGCGGGTGAGGGCGCCGCGTCGTGCTGGCCCGCGCTCGGGCGCGATGCCGGCGACGCGCAGTCGGTCGAGGCCTGGCTGCGCATGCTCGGTGGGTTGTGGACCGCGGGGCACGCGCTCGACGAGGCCGTGTTCGGCGGCGCCAAGGCGCGCCGCGTCGCGCTGCCGGGCTATCCGTTCCAGGGCGAGCGGCACTGGGTGTCGCTGCCTGCCGTGCCGGTCGTTCCGGTGGTACCCGTCGCGCCCGTCGCTCCCCTTGTCCAGGCCGTGGCGGCCGCGCACGTGTCGTCGTCCGTCGCTGCCGTTGCTCCCCCCCTTCCCACCTCTCTTGACGAGACGCCCATCATGACTTCCGGACCGCAGGCCCACGCCGGTCGCAAGGACGAGATCGAGGGCGCGCTGCGCGCGCTGGTCGCCTCGTACCTGCGCAGTCGGCCCGAACAGGTCGATCCGCATGCGCCCCTGCTCGAACTCGGTGCGGATTCGCTGGTGCTCGTGCAGGTGATCCGCTCGATCGAACAGACCCATGGCGTGACGCTGTCGGTGCGCCAGCTGTTCGAGGAGCTCACCACGATCGCCGCGATCGCCGGCTATCTGGCCGAGCACAGTGCGCCGCCGGTGCAGGCGGTGCCGGTGGTGCCCGTCGTGCTGGCGCCGGCCGTTGCGGTGCCGATGTCGGCGCCGGTCGCGGCCGAAGCCCCGTCCCCCGCCGTCGCGGCCCCGGTGATGCAGGCGGTGGTGCCGGGCGCCGCGCAATCCGTCGCGCGCCCGGCGGCCTCGGCGCTCGAACGCGTGATCAGCGAGCAGCTGTCGATCTTCGAGCGCATGACGCAATCGCAGCTGGCCGCACTGAGCGGCGCGCAGCCCGTGGTGGCCGTGCCCGCGGCACCGGCCGTGGTACCAGCGGCCCCCGCAGCCAGCGTGCCGGTCGCGGCCACGACCACCGTGGCCGTGGCACCGGCCGCGCCCGCCGCCTGCGCCGCGCCCGCCGCCCAGCCCGCCAATCGCCCCTTCGTGCCGTACCAGCCGGCGGCCCTGACCGTGCGGACCGACGCGAACGGCAATCTCACGCCGCGCCAGCGCGCGTTCCTCGAGCGCTTCGTCGACGCCTACACCGCGCGCACCCGCGGCTCGAAGGCGCGCGCGGGCAAGTACCGCCCGGTGCTGGCCGACAACCGTGCCTCGGCCGGCTTCCGCTTCTCGGTGAAGGAGCTGCTCTATCCGATCGTCAGCGAGCGCTCGGACGGCGCGACCGTGTGGGACGTGGACGGCAACGCCTACATCGATCTGACGATGGGCTTCGGCGTGAACCTGTTCGGGCACCGGCCCGACTTCGTCCAGCGCGCGCTCGAACGCCAGCTGAACACCGGCTTCGAGCTCGGGCCGCAAGCCGTGCTGGCCGGCGAGGTGGCCGAGCTCGTGCATCGCCTGACCGGCATGGAGCGCGTGACCTTCACGAATTCCGGCACCGAGGCCGTGACGCTGTCGCTGCGCCTCGCGCGCACCGTCACGCAGCGCCGCAAGATCGCGATCTTCGCCGGCTCGTTCCACGGCTGGGGCGACGACACCCTGGCCGAGGCCGATCCGCGCGGCGGCAGCGTCGCGCTCGCGCCGGGCATCCAGCCCGGCGCCGCCGCCAACACGATGGTGCTCGACTACGGCACCGACGCGGCGCTCGAGGCGATCCGCCAGCACGCGGGCGAGCTGGCCGCCGTGCTGGTGGAGCCGATCCAGAGCCGGCGCCCCGACTTCCATCCGCGCGAGTTCCTGCACAAGCTGCGCGCGCTCACGCGCGAGCACGGCATCGCGCTGATCTTCGACGAGATGATCTCGGGCTTCCGCCTGCATCCGGGCGGTGCCCAGGCGTGGTACGACGTGCGCGCCGATCTCGTGACCTACGGCAAGGTGGTGGGCGGCGGCATGCCGGCCGGCATCGTGGCCGGCGCCGCGCGCTATCTCGACGCGGTGGACGGCGGCCAGTGGCGCTACGGCGATCGCTCGTTCCCGCAGGAAACCACCACCTTCTTCGCCGGCACCTTCTGCAAGCATCCGCTGATGCTCGCGGCCGCGCGCGCCGTGCTGCTCGAGCTGATCGAGGCCGGTCCCGCGCTGCAGGCCGAGCTCAACGCGCGCACCGCGCGACTGGCCGCGCGGCTGAACCGCATCTTCGCCGACGCGCAGGTGCCGATCCAGGTCGTGCACGCGGGCTCGCTGTTCCGCTTCGTGGCCTCGCAGAACGTCGATCTGCTGTTCTATCAACTGCTGCACCGCGGCCTGTACATCTGGGAAGGCCGCAACATGTTCCTGTCCACGGCGCATACCGAGGCCGACCTCGAGCGCGTGGTGGAAGCCGTCGCGCAGGGCGTGCAGGCGCTGCGCGAGGGCGGCTTCTTCCCCGACGTGCCGCCGCCCGACGGCAGCGGCCCCGGCGGCCGGCGCGCGGTGCCGGCAT
>JASLEG010000239.1 GCA_030151225.1 Burkholderia sp.
TGATCGAACGGCGCGGCGTGAGCGTCGTGCAGGCCACGCCGTCGGCCTGGCGCATGATCGCCTCGCATCGCTGGCCGGCCACCGCTGCGCCGCTGCGTGTGCTGTGCGGCGGTGAAGCCCTGCCCGCCGATCTGCTCGATACGTTGCTTGCGCATGCACCGCTCGTCTGGAATCTCTACGGACCGACCGAAACCACCGTCTGGTCCGCCATCGCGCGGCTCGATGCGCAGCATCGCGAGCCCGTGATCGGCCAGCCTCTGGCCAATACGCGCCTGTACGTGCTCGACGCGATGGATGCTCGCGTGCCCTTGAACGTCGCCGGCGAACTCTGCATTGCCGGTGACGGCCTCGCGCGTGGCTACCAGAATCGCCCCGACCTCACGGCCGAGCGCTTCGTGCCCGATCCGTTCGGCGCGCCCGGCTCGCGCATGTACCGCACCGGCGATCTCGTGCGCCAGCGCGTTGACGGCGTGCTCGACTACCTCGGCCGCCTCGACAACCAGGTCAAGCTGCGCGGCTTCCGCATCGAGACCGGCGACATCGAGGCCGCCCTGCGCGAGCATGCCGCCGTGGCCGAATGCGTGGTGATGCTGCGCGGCGAAGCCGGCGCGGCCAAACTCGTGGCCTACATCGAGGCGAACCCCGCCACCGAATCCGCCCCCGATCCGGCCGCCACGCTGCGTGCCCATCTGGCCGAGCGCCTGCCGCACTACATGGTGCCGGCGGCCTACGTGGTGCTCGACGCATTGCCGCTCACCCACAACGGCAAGCTCGATCGCCGCGCGCTGCCCGAGCCCGACGCCACCGCGCTGGCCTCGCGCGGCGGCGAGCCGCCGGCCACCGATACCGAGCGTCGGCTCGCCGCGATCTGGCAGGAACTGCTGCACGTCGACGCCGTGTCGCGCGACGACAGCTTCTTCTCGCTCGGTGGCGACTCCATCGTCGGCATCCGTCTGGTGGACCGCGCGCTGCGGCTGGGCCTGCAACTCGACCCGCGCGACATCTTCCAGCACCCCACGCTGCGCGAGCTGGCGGCGGCCGCCGACGCGGCCGGCACCCCTGCATCCGGCGCCGCCCCGGCCGCCGAGGTCGTGCACGTCGACGCCCCGGCGCCGGCGCCGGCACCCGCCGATGCCGACCGCTTCGCGCTGTCCGGCCTCGACGACGAAGCGCTCCACAACCTGCTTGACGATCTCTCAGAGGAATCGCCGAAATGACGGGCCGCGCCACTGCCACCCCCACGAAAGACCGCGACGCGATCGAGGACATCTACCCGCTCACGCCGATGCAGCAAGGCATGCTGTTCCATACGCTGATGGCGCCCGGCACCGGCGTGTACGTCGAGCAGCTGAGCTGCCGGATCGGCGCGGGCCTCGATCTGGCGCGCTTCGAGGCGGCGCTGCAGGAACTGGTGGACCGGCATCCGGTGATGCGCACGGTGTTCGCGTGGGACAAGCTCAACGAGCCGATGCAGGTGGTGCGGCGCCGGCAGAAGGCCGACATCACGCTGCTCGACTGGCGCGAGCGCCCCGCCGACGCGCAGCAAGCGGACTTCGCGGCGCTGCTCGAGGCCGACTACCGGCGCGGCTTCGCACTCGACAAGCCGCCGCTCGTGCGCTTCACGCTGGTGCGTCTCGGCGAACGGGACACGCGGCTGATCTGGACTTCGCACCACATCCTGACCGACGGCTGGTCGTTCGCCCTGCTGATGACCGAGTTCATGACGCGCTACGCGGCGCTCACGCGCTGCGAGACGGCCGCGCTGCCGCCGGTGCGCCCGTATCGCGACTACATCGCGTGGCTCAAGCGGCGCGACGTGCGCGCGGCCGAATCGTTCTGGCGCGAGACCCTGGCCGGCTTCGCGCAGCCCGTGCCGCTCGGCGTGAACCGCCCCGATCCGGCGCGCGGCGGCGGCGTGCGCAAGCTGCCGTGGCGCCTGCGCGACGACGAAACCGCGGCGCTGCGCGACTGGACGCGCCGCCACGGCGTGACCATGAACACGCTCGTGCAGGGCGTGTGGGCGATCCTGCTCGCGCACTACAGCCAGCAGCAGGACGTGGTGTTCGGCGCCACCGTCTCGGGCCGGCCGGCCGAGATCGAGCAGGTGGACGCGATGGTGGGTCTGTTCATCAACACGCTGCCGGTGCGCGTGGAAGTGGCGCCCGACGCGCCGTTCACGGCCTGGCTCGACGCCCTGCAGCGCCGCAACGCGCAGATGCGCCAGTACGACTACACGCCGCTCACGCAGATCCGCGCATGGAGCGAGCTCGGCGGCAACACGCCGTTCTTCCACAGCATCGTGGTGTTCGAGAACTACCCGATCGACGCCTCGCTGCATCAGTCGAATCCGGTGCTCGAGATCGCCGACGTGCACCTGCGCGAGCAGGACGACTCGCCGCTCACGCTCAGCGCGTCGCTGACCACGCGGCTCGAGATCGACCTCAACTACGATTCGGCGCAGTTCGACGACGCCACCATCGCGCGGCTCGGCACGCATCTGAGCAGCCTGTTCCGCGGCGTGCTCGACGCCGGCGCCACCACACGCGTGGGCGAGCTGCCGATCCTCGACGCCGCCGCGCGCGAACGCGCGCTGCGCGGCTGGAACGACACGGCCGTGCGCGACGAGGATGGCGCTGGCGCCCCGCGCTCGCTCGGCGCGCGCTTCGCGGCGCAGGCCGCGCGCACGCCCGAGGCGACGGCGGTGGAAGCGGACGGCGAGTCGCTGAATTACGCGCAGCTCGACCGGCGCGCCGCGGCGATCGCGGCCTCGCTGCAGCGGCACGGCGTGGGCCCCGATTCGATCGTGGCGCTGCGGGTGGGCCGCTCGGTGGAGATGGCCGCGGCGGTGCACGGCGTGTGGAAGGCCGGCGCCGCCTATCTGCCGCTCGATCCGGACTGGCCGCGCGAGCGCGTGGCCTGGATGCTGGCCGACGCGCGCCCCGCGCTGCTGCTGACCGAGCGCGCGCTGGCCGGCGAGCCGTTTGAGCTCGCCACGCTGCTGCTCGACGAGATCACGGACAGCGACGATGCCACCACCGTCGCCGCCTTCGCCACGCCGCTGCCCGATCATGCGGCCTACGTGATCTACACCTCGGGCTCCACCGGCCGCCCGAAGGGCACGCTGATCACCCAGCGCGCCGCGCTGAACATGGCCGCCTCGCACGCGGCGATCTACGCGAGCGTGGCGCCCGGCCCGCTGCGCGTGGCCGCCAACACCTCGCTGTCGTTCGACGTGTCGGTCAGCGAGCTGTGCACACTGCTCGACGGCCACACGCTCGTGATCGTGCCCGAGGCAGTACGCCAGTCGCCCGAGGCGTTGCTCGAGTTCCTGAGCGCGCACCGCATCGACGCGATCGACTGCCCGGTCGCGCAACTGCGCCAGATGCTGGAAAAGGCGGATCCGGCGCGGCTGCCGCGCTACCTGTCGTTCGGCGGCGACGCGATCGACGCCACGCTGTGGCGCACCGCGCGCGCTCTGCCCACCACGCGCTGCTTCAACTTCTACGGCCCGACCGAATGCACGGTGGACGTGACGATCGGCGCGCTGCGCGAGGCCGGCGAGCAGCCCGTGATCGGCACGCCGCAGTGCAATGCGCGGCTCTACGTGCTCGACGCGCGGCTCGAACCGGTGGCCCCCGGCGTGACCGGCGAGCTGTACGTGGCCGGCGACGGCCTCGCGCGCGGCTACCTGCACCAGAGCGCGCTGACGGCGGCGCGCTTCCTGCCCGATCCGCACGCCGCGCGCCCCGGCGAGCGCATGTATCGCACCGGCGACCGCGCGCGCCATCTGGCCGACGGCACGCTCGAATTCGTCGGCCGCGCCGACGATCAGCTGAAGATCCGCGGCTACCGCATCGAGCCCGGCGAGATCGAGGCCACGCTCGCCGCGGTGCCGGCCGTGCGCGAGGCGCTGGTGCTGCCGCGCGAGACGAGCCAGGGCGAGCGGCAACTGGTGGCCTGGGTGGCGGTGGACGCCGAGGCCGAACAGACCCGCTACTGGGGCGAGCAGTTCGACGAGATCTACGACGTCGATGCGCCCGACGACGCCACCTTCAACACCGCCGGCTGGAACAGCAGCTACGACCGCGTGCCGATCCCGGCCGACGAGATGCGCGCCTGGCTCGACAGCACGCTCGCGCGGATCCTCGCGCTGGCGCCGCGCCGCGTGCTCGAGCTCGGCTGCGGCACCGGCATGATCCTGCACGGCATCGCGCCGCATTGCGAGCGCTATCACGGCACCGATCTCTCGGCGCGCGTGATCGGCCAGCTGCAGGACAGCGTGGCCGCCGCCGGCTACCCGCACTGCGACATCCGCCTGCTGCGGCGCGGCGCGCACGACCTCGAGGCGTTCCGCGACGCGGCCTTCGATACCGTGGTGATCAACTCGGTGGCCCAGTATTTCCCGAGCACCGACTATCTGTGCGGCGTGATCGAGGCCGCGCTCGCCGTGCTCGACGGTTGCGGCCACATCTTTCTCGGCGACGTGCGCCACGGCGGCCTGCTGCGCGTGTTCCACACCTCGCTCGAACTGTACAAGGCGCAGCCCTCCACGCTGCTCGCGCGGCTGCGCGAATCCGTGGCGCGCATCGAGGAGATGGAGACCGAGCTGCTGCTCGATCCGGCCTTCTTCTTCGCGCTGCAGCAGCGCTATCCGGCCATCACCCACGTCAGCGTCGAACCGAAGGCCGGCGATGCGGACAACGAACTGACCGTGTTCCGCTACGACGTGGTGCTGACGGTCGGCACGCCGCCAGCCACGGCCGGCGTGCCGCTGCTGGCGCCGCGCTGGATCGAGGCGACGCCGGACGAGCCGCTCGCCGCCCGCCTCGCCGCGCTCGACGCCGCGCTGGCGGCCGGCACCGAGGCGGCGATCGCCTGCGCCGACCTGCCCGACGCGCGGCTGGCTGCCCACGTCGCGCTGAGCGCGCGCCTGCATGCCGACCGCAGCCCGCTCGGCACGGTGGGCCAGTTGCGGCAGGACGCGGCATCGGCCACCGCCGACGGCGTGGCGCAGAGCACGTTGGCCGCGCTCGCGCGGCGCCACGGCTATCACGCCGAATTCGCATTCGCGGCCGGCGCCGACGGCCGCTTCCACGCCGTGTTCACGCGCGCACCGGCCCGCATCGACTGGCGCGCGTGCTACGCCCGCGCCGGCGCGCTGGCCGGCTTCGCCAACACGCCGTCGTCGCGCCAGCTGCACCCGGCGATCCGCGGCCAGCTCGTGCAGCGCGTGCGCGAGCATTTGCCCGACTACATGATGCCGGCCCGCTTCGTGCTGCTGGACGCGCTGCCGCGCGGCGCGCACGGCAAGATCGACCGCCGCGCGCTGCCGGCCCCGGACGACGCGCCGAGCGCCACGAGCGGCGCCGCGCGCACGCCGGCCGAGGAAATCCTCACCGGCATCTGGGCCGACATCCTCGGCGTGAGCGCGATCGATCCGGCCGACAACTTCTTCGAGCTCGGCGGCCATTCGCTGCTCGCCACCCGCGTGGTGTCGAAGGTGCGCGCCGCGTTCCAGGCCGACCTGCCGATCCGCGCGCTGTTCGAGGCGCCCACCGTGCACGGCTTCGCGCAGCGCATCGAGCTGGCTCGGCGCGAGCAGGCCGGCACCAACCTGCCCGGGATCGCCGCGCGCGAGCATGCCGGCGAGATCGCGCTGTCGTTCGCGCAGCAGCGGCTGTGGTTCATCGACCGGCTCGAGCCGGCCTCGGCGCTGTACAACATGCCGGCCGCGGTGCGCCTGTCGGGCCGGCTCGACGTGGACGCGCTGCAGCGCACGCTCGACGAGATCGCGACGCGCCATGCCGCGCTGCGCACCCACTTCGGCGAGGCCGGCGGCGTGCCGCACCAGCGCATCGCGGCCGAGCCGAACGTGCCGCTCGAGATCGCCGACCTGCGCGCGCTCGGTGCCGGCCAGATCGAGGCGCGCGTCGTGCAGCTCACGCGCGACTCGACCCACCGGCCCTTCGATCTCGCGCGCGGCCCGCTGATCCGCGCGCTGCTGATCCGCACCGGCGACACCGAGCACGTGGCCGTGCTGACGCTGCATCACGCGATCGCCGACGGCTGGTCGATCGGCGTGCTGGTGCGCGAGATCGGCCTGCTCTACACGGCCTTCGTGCAGAAGCGCCGCTCGCCGCTCGCGCCGCTGTCGATCCAGTACGCCGATTTCGCCGTGTGGCAGCGCGAATGGCTGGCCGGCGGCGTGCTGCAGCGCCAGCTCGACTACTGGCGCGAGGCGCTGCGCGACGCGCCCACCCTGCTGCCGCTGCCGACCGACCGGCCGCGCCCGGCCCAGCGCGCCTATCGCGGCGCGCAGACGGGCTTCGTGATCGACGCCGCGCTCACCGGCCAGCTCAAGGCGCTGTGCCGCCGCTCGCAAGCCACGCTGTTCATGGCGCTGCTGGCCGCGTTCGACGTGCTGCTCGCGCGCTACGCGGGCGAGGCCGACGTGTGCGTGGGCACCGCCGTGGCGAACCGCAATCGCGCCGAGACGGAAGCGCTGATCGGCCTGTTCGTCAACACGCTGGTGATGCGCCAGCGGGTGGACGAGACCGCCAGCTTCGAGGCGCTGCTGCGCGAGGTGCGCGGCCATGCGCTGAAGGCCTACGCGAACCAGGACGTGCCGTTCGAGCACGTGGTGGAGGCCGTGGCACCGGTGCGCAGCCTGAGCCACCAGCCGCTGTTCCAGGTGATGCTGCTGATGCAGAACACGCCGGGCGAATCGCTGGCGCTGCCGGGGCTGTCGCTGCAGCCGCTCGCCACCGGCAACACCACGGCGAAGTGCGACCTGATGCTGAGCCTGACCGAGGGCGACGACGATCTGCACGCGGTGTTCGAATACGACACCGACCTGTTCGATGCGGCCAGCGTGGCTGCAATGGGCCGCCATTACGTGCAGCTGCTGCGCGCCGTGACGGCCGCGCCCGCCGCGCGGCTCGACACGCTGGCGATGCTCGACGCGCAGGAGCAGCGCGACACGATCGAGCGCTGGAGCGCGACGCGCGAAGCCGACGAACCCGCCGCGCTGATCCCGCGCTTCGAGACGCAGGTAGCCGCCACCCCCGATCGCATCGCGATCGAATCCGGCGAGCGGCGCCTGAGCTACCGCGAGCTCGACGCGGCCGCGGCCGGCGTCGCGCACGCGCTCGATGCGCTCGGCGTGCGACCCGGTGATCTCGTGTGCGTGCTGACCGACCGCTCCGAGCGCATGATGCAGGCCGTGCTCGGCGTGATGAAGACCGGCGCCGCCTACGTGCCGCTGGACCTCGACGCGGGCCCGGAACGGCTCGCCTACATGGTGCGCGACGCGCAGCCGAAGGCGATCGTGACCCAGCGCGCCCTGCTCGACACGGCGCGCACGATCGGCGTGGAGGCGGCGCGCACGCTGTGCGTGGACGAACTGGTGGACGAACTGGTGCCCGAAGCCGGCATCGCCGCCCCCACCATGCCGTTCGTTGCGCGCGCACCGTTCTCGCCCGACGCGCTCGCCTACCTGATCTACACCTCCGGCTCGACGGGCACGCCGAAGGCCGTGCAGATCACCCAGCGCAACCTCGCGAACCTGCTCGAATCGATGCGGCGCGAGCCCGGCATCACGGCCGACGACACGATGCTCAGCGTGACCTCGCTGGCCTTCGATCTGGTGGTGCCGAACCTTTTCCTGCCGCTGATCTGCGGCGCGCGCACCGTATACGCGCCGCGCGAGGCCACCGACGATCCGCGCCGGCTCGCCGCGCTGATGGAGCGCCACCAGCCCACGCTGATGCAGGCCACGCCGTCCACCTGGCGGCTGCTGGTCGAGCATCGCTGGCCCGCGCTGGCCGCGCCGCTCACCCTGCTGTGCGGCGGCGAGGCGCTCGCGCCCGACCTGCTGGCCGCGCTGCTCGCGCACGTGCCGGCCGTCTGGAACATGTACGGGCCGACCGAGACCACCGTGTGGTCGGCGCTCGCGCGGCTCGACGGCGAGGCGCGCGCGGCCCGCATCGAGCGCCCGCTCGCCAATACGCGCCTGTATGTGGTGGACGAGCACGACGCGCTGCAGCCGGCCGGCGTGACCGGCGAGCTCTGCATCGCCGGCAGCGGCCTCGCGCGCGGCTATCGGGGCCGCGCCGCGCTGACGGCCGAGCGCTTCGTGCCCGATCCGTTCGGCGCGCCCGGCTCGCGCATGTACCGCACCGGCGACCTGGTGCGGCGGCGGCGCGACGGCGCGATCGAATACGTGGGCCGCGCCGACAATCAGGTGAAGCTGCGCGGCTTCCGCATCGAGACCGGCGACATCGAGGCCGCGCTGCGCACCCATGCGGCGGTCGGCCAGTGCCTGGTGGTGCTGCGCGGCGCAGGCAGCGCGGCGCGGCTGGTAGCCTACGTGGAAAGCGCCGAGCCGGCCGGGCTGGCCGGAAGCTTGCGCGCGCATCTGTCGGCGCGCCTGCCGCATTACATGGTGCCGGCCGCCTTCGTGGCGATGGCCGCGCTGCCGCTCACCCACAACGGCAAGATCGATCGCCGCGCGCTGCCCGAACCCGACGCGTCCGCGTTCGCCACGCAGGTCGGCGAGCCGCCGCGCGGCGCGGCCGAAACCGCGCTCGCCGCGATCTGGCAGGCGCTGCTCGGCATCGAGGCCGTGTCGCGCCACGACGAATTCTTCGCGCTCGGCGGCCATTCGCTGCTGGCCACCCGGCTCGTGTCGCGGATCCGCGACGCGTTCGGCGCGGAGCTGCCGCTACGCGCGCTGTTCGAGACGCCGATGCTGGCCGAGCTCGCGGCACGCGTCGTCGGCGAATTCGGCGGTGCGGCGGCGGAGGCTTCCGAAGGTGCCGCCCCGGCCCTGCCCGCGATCCCGTGCGTGCCGCGCGAGCCCACGCCGCCGCTGTCGTTCGCGCAGCAGCGCCTGTGGTTCATCGACCAGATGCAGCCGGGCAGCGCCGTCTACAACATTCCGGCCGCGCTGCGGCTCGACGGCGCGCTCGATCACGATGCGCTGTCGCGCGCGCTGGGCGCCCTGCTGGCGCGCCACGAGGTGCTGCGCACGCGCTTCGTCGCGCATGGCGGTGCGCCCCGGCTCGCGATCGATCCGGCGCCCGAGCGCCTCGCGCTCGAACTGCTCGATCTGCGGCACGACACCGATCCCGACGCCCGCGCGCTGGCCGAGGCGCATGCCGAGGCCGCGCGCCCGTTCGACCTGGCCGCCGGCCCGCTGCTGCGCGCGCGGCTGCTGCGCCTCGCGTCCGCGCGCCACGTGCTGCTGCTCACGGTGCACCACATCGCCGCCGACGGCTGGTCGATGGGCGTGATCGTGCGCGACATGCTCGCGCTCTACCCGGCGCTGCGCGATGGCGGGCCGATCCCGCTCGCGCCGCTACCCGTGCAATACGCCGATTTCGCCGCATGGCAGCGCGACTGGCTGGCCGGCGACCGACTCGACGCGCAGGTCGATTACTGGCGCTCGCAACTGGCCGGCGCCCCTGCGCTGCTGACGCTGCCCACCGATCGCCCGCGCCCGGCCGTGCAGAATCACGACGGCGCGCTCCACACGATGCGGCTCGACGCCTCGCTGGTGGCCGCGCTGAACCGGCTGGCCGCCGAGCACGGCGCCACGCCGTTC
Organism: Burkholderia sp.; assembly: GCA_030151225.1. Classification (GTDB taxonomy): domain Bacteria; phylum Pseudomonadota; class Gammaproteobacteria; order Burkholderiales; family Burkholderiaceae; genus Burkholderia. The sequence continues at coordinate 9,605 of JASLEG010000239.1, forward strand.
ATGGCGCTGTCGGCCGGCTTCGCGCTGCTGCTGGGCCGTCACGCGGCGCAGCACGACGTCTGCCTCGGCACGCCGATCGCGAACCGCACGCGCACCGAGCTCGAACCGCTGGTGGGCTTCTTCGTCAACACGCTGGTGCTGCGCATCGGGCTCGACGCGGATGCCTCGTTCGCGGACCTGCTCGCGCAGACCCGCGACACCGCGCTGGCCGCCTACGCGCATCAGGACGTGCCGTTCGAGAAGCTGGTGGAAACGCTGCAGCCGGACCGTCATCTGAGCCATTCGCCGCTGTTCCAGGCGATGATCGCGCTGCAGAACGCGCCGGCCGCCGCGCTCGGGCTGCCCGGCCTCGAGATCGCGCCGCTGCCGGCCGGCGAGGCCGCGCAGGCCAAGTTCGATCTCTCGCTGTACGCGGAAGCGGCCGCCTCGGGCGACCTGCTGTGCACCTTCGAATACCGCACCGACCTGTTCGAGCGCGCCACGATCGAGCGGCTCGCCGCGCGCTACGCCACGCTGCTGGCCGCCGCCGTGGCCACGCCGCAACGCCGCGCGCTGGACCTGCCGATGATGGGCGACGGCGAACGCGAGGCGCTGCGCACGCTGCATGCGGCCACGCCGTCGCTGGCCGATGCGCCGCTGCTGCACGAGGCCTTCGAGCAACAAGCGGCGCGCACGCCGCATCAGGTGGCCGTGACGAGCGCCACCGCCACACTGAGCTACGCCGAACTCGACGCGCGCGCCGAAGCGCTGGCCGCCGCGCTGCGCGAGCGCGGCGTGGGCCCGGACCGGCTGGTGGGCGTGTGCCTGCCGCGCACGGCCGAGGCGGCCATCGCGATGCTCGCGATCCTGAAGGCCGGCGGCGCGTATCTGCCGCTCGACCCGGCCTATCCGCGCCAGCGCCTCGCCTTCATGATCGACGACGCGCGGCCGTGCTGGATCGTGACCGAGCCGGCGATCGCACGCGACACCGGCCTGCCCGAGGCGCTGTGCCTCGGCGTGGACGCGCGCACGAACGCGCCGGCGCCGGCCATGCCACGTCCGCGCCCGCACGGCGAGAACCTCGCCTACGTGATCTACACCTCGGGCTCCACCGGCACGCCGAAGGGCACCGCCATTCCACATGCGAGCGCGGCCGCCTTCACGGCGTGGGCGCGCGCGGCCTTCGGCGCCGAGGCGCTGCACCGCGTGCTGTTCTCCACCTCGATCTGCTTCGATCTGTCGGTGTTCGAACTGTTCGTGCCGCTCGGCACCGGCGGCGCGGCCGTGATGGTGCAGGACGTGTTCGAACTCGATGCCGACCCGGCCCGCTTCGTCGATCTCACGCTGATCAACACGGTGCCGTCGGCGATCGCCGCGCTCGACCGCGGCAACGCGATTCCGGCCAGCGTGCGCGTGATCAACCTGGCCGGCGAGGCGCTGCCGAATCCGCTGGTACAGGCGCTGTACCGCCGCGCCTCGCTCGAGCAGGTGTGCAACCTGTACGGCCCGACCGAGGACACCACCTATTCCACCTTCACGCCGATCGCACGCGGCGCGAGCGCGCCCTGTCCGATCGGCCGCCCGATCGCGGGCACCCGCGCGCACGTGGTGGACGGCGCGCTGGCCGAGGTGCCGGCCGGCGTGGCCGGCGAGCTGTGCCTGGCCGGCGACGGCCTCGCGCGTGGCTACCTGGGCCGCCCGGACCTGACCGCCGAGCGCTTCCTGCCCGATCCGCACGGCGCGCCCGGCGCGCGCATGTATCGCACCGGCGACCTCGTGAAGCGGCGCGCCGACGACTCGCTCGACTATCTGGGCCGGCTCGACTCGCAGATCAAGCTGCGCGGCTTCCGCATCGAGCTCGGCGAGATCGAGCAGGCACTGCGCGAGGCGCACGGCGTGGCCGAATGCGCGGTGATCGTGCACGGCAGCGGCGACGCCGCGCGTCTGGTCGCCTACTACGCGCCGGCCACCACGGCGCCCGACAGCTTGCGCGCGCGGCTCGCCGCCGCGCTGCCGCACTACATGGTGCCGGCCGCGTTCGTGGCGCTGGCCGAATTGCCGCTCACGCCCAACGGCAAGCTCGACCGCAAGGCGCTGCCGGAGCCCGACGCACCGGCCGTGACCAGCGTTGCCGGCGAAGCCCCGCGCGACGCGCTCGAAGGGCGCCTCGCCGCGATGTGGCAAGCCCTGCTGAACGTGCCGCAGGTGACGCGCGACGACAGCTTCTTCGCGCTCGGCGGCCACTCGCTGCTGGCCACGCGGCTCGTCTCGCAGATCCGCGATGCCTTCGCGCGCGAGCTGCCGCTGCGCGCGCTGTTCGAGACGCCCACGCTCGCGGCGCTGGCCGCGCGCCTGCGCGACGACGCGCCCGGCCCCCACGCCGCCCCGGACCTCGGCGCGATCGTGCCGCTCGCTTCCGGCGCGGCGCAGCCGCTGTCGTTCGCGCAGCAGCGCCTGTGGTTCATCGACCGGATGCAGCCCGGCAGCGCGCTCTACAACCTGCCGCTCGCGCTCGCGATCGACGGCGCGCTCGACACCGACGCGCTGGCCCTGACCTTCGCGGCCCTGCTCGCGCGCCATGCCGTGCTGCGCACCCGCATCGTGGCGCGCGACGGCGTGCCGGTGCAGATCGTCGATCCCGCGCCCACGCGCTTCGTGCCCGACGAGACCGATCTCTCGCACGAGGCCGATCCCGACGCGGCCGCGCTCGACGCCGCGCGCGAGGAAGCCGCGCGCCCGTTCGACCTGGCGGCCGGCCCGCTGCTGCGCGTGCGGCTGCTGCGGCTCGCGCCCGCGCGCCACGTGCTGCTGCTGACCGTGCACCACATCGCCGCCGACGGCTGGTCGCTCGGCGTGCTGGTGCGCGACGTGGTGGCGCTGTACCCGGCCCTGCGCGCCGGGCTGGCCTCGCCGCTGGCCGCGCCCGCGCTGCAATATGCCGACTACGCGGCGTGGCAGCGCGACTGGCTGGCCGGCGCGCGGCTCGACGCGCAGCTCGATTACTGGCGCGCCCAGCTGGCCGGCGCGCCGCGCCTGCTCGACCTGCCGACCGACCGGCCGCGCCGGCCCGCGCAGGATCATCGCGGCGCGGTGCACGCGTTCCGTCTGGACGCCGCGCTGGTCGGCCCGCTCGAGGCGCTGGCCGGCGCGCACGGCGCCACGCTGTTCATGGTGCTGGCGTCCGCGTTCGCGCTGGTGCTGGGCCGCCACGCCGCGCAGGACGAGGTGTGCCTCGGCACGCCGGTGGCCAATCGCACGCGCAGCGAGGCCGAGGACCTGGTGGGCTGCTTCGTCAACACGCTGGTGCTGCGCGTGGGCCTGCCCGCGCACGCGCGTTTCGTCGATCTGCTGGCCACCACGCGCGACACCGCGCTGGCCGCCTACGCGCATCAGGACCTGCCGTTCGAGCAGCTGGTGGATGCGCTGCAGGTGGAGCGCGACCCGAGCCACACGCCGCTGTTCCAGGCCTCGATCGTGCTGCAGAACGCGCCGGCCGAAGCGCTGCGCGTGCCGGGCCTCGACATCGCGCCGTTGCCGATGGCCGGCGCGAGCGCGAAGTTCGACCTGACGCTGTTCGCCGAGCCGCTCGCCTCGGGCGGGCTGTCGTGCTCGCTCGAATACCGCACCGCGCTGTTCGAGCCCGACACGATGGCGCGGCTCGCCGCGCATCTGGGCACGCTGCTGGCGCAGGCCGCGCGCGACCCGCAACAGCCGATCCTCGCGCTGCCGATGCTCGACGCGCGCGAGCACGATCAGCTCGAACGCTGGCGCACCGAAGCGCTGTCGGCCGCGCCGGCCGAGGGCGGCGCGGCGAATGGCGACAGCTTCGTCGAGCGCTTCGCCGCACAGGTGGCGCTGACGCCCGAGCGGCTCGCCGTGGAAGCCGGCGGCACCGCGCTGAGCTATGCCGCGCTCGATCGCGAGGCCGGCCGGCTCGCCGCGCGGCTGCGCCGGCTCGGCGCCGGCCCCGACCGCCCGGTGGCCGTGCTGGCCGAGCGCTCGGCCTGGCTGCCGCTCGCCTTCGTGGCGGTGATGAAGGCCGGTGCCGCCTGGCTGCCGCTCGATCCCGAGCATCCGGCCGGGCGTCACGCCGCGATGCTCGCCGACGCGCGGCCGGTCGCGCTGCTCGCGCAGCCACATCTGGTGCCGGCCGGCACGACGCTGCCGGTGGTGACGCTCGACGATTCCGGCCAGGACGACGTCGATGCCGTCGACGCCCTCACCGCCCCCGCGCTGCTGCCCGATCACCTCGCCTACATCATCTACACGTCGGGTTCCACCGGCACGCCGAAGGGCACGATGATCAGCCATCGCGCGACCGTGAACCTGCTCGACGGCCTGTGCCGCGAGATCCACGGCGGCGCCCGCCTCGACACCGGGCGGCGCCTCACGCTGAACGCCTCGGCCGCGTTCGACGCCTCGCTGCAGCAACTCGTGATGCTGGCCGCCGGGGCCACGCTGGTGCCGGTGCCGGCCGAGGTGCGGCGCGACCCGGCGCAACTGCTGGCCTTCCTCGCCACCGAGCGCATCGACGTGTTCGACTGCACGCCCCAGCAGCTGGCCGCGCTGCTCGCGTTCGCGCCGCAGGCGCAACTGCCCGCGCAGGTGCTGGCCGGCGGCGAGGCGATCGAGCCGGGCCTCTGGCACAGCCTGCGCGAGCGCGCCGGCACCCGCGTGCACAACCTGTACGGCCCGACCGAATGCACGGTGGACGCGCTCGCCACGCCGCTCGCGGCGAGCGCCACGCCGTCGATCGGGCGCGCGCTGCCCGAGGTCAGCGCCGCGGTGCTGAATGCCGCGTTCGAGCCGGTGCCGGCCGGCGTGGCCGGCGAGCTGTACCTGGGCGGCGCCGGGCTCGCGCGCGGCTATCTGGGTCGCCCCGACCTGACCGCCGAGCGCTTCCTGCCCGATCCGTTCGGCCCGCCCGGCGCGCGCCGCTATCGCACCGGCGACGCCGTGCGGCAGCGCCGCGACGGCACGCTCGACTTCGTGGGCCGCCTCGACGGCCAGATCAAGCTGCGCGGCTTCCGCATCGAGCCCGGCGAGATCGAGGCCGCGCTGGCCACGCAGCCCGGCATCGCCGAGGCGCGGGTGCTGGCCGCCGACGGCCCCGACGGCCGGCCGCTGCTGGCCGCCTGGGTGGTGCCCGAACGCGGCGCGGCGCGGCCCGACGCGACGGCCCTGCGCGCCGCGCTGCGCCGCCGGCTGCCCGGCTACATGGTGCCATCGGCGGTGGTGACGATCACGCGCGTGCCGCTCACGCCGGGCGGCAAGCTCGACCGGCAGGCGCTGCCGGCGCCGGTGTTCGAGGCGGACGGCCCGTACGCGGCGCCCGTCACCGCCACCGAGCAGCAGCTCGCCGCGATCTGGGCCGGCGTGCTCGGCCTCGCGCGGGTGGGCCGCGACGACAACTTCTTCGACCTCGGCGGCAATTCGCTGAGCGCCGTGCAGCTGATGAGCCACACCGAACGTGCCACCGGCGTGGCGCTGGCGCTGCACGTGCTGTTCGAGGAGCCGACCGTGGCGGGCGTGGCCCGCGCGCTCGACGAACTGCAACGCCTGAAGACCCAGGAGGCCGACGCGGGGCCGATGGATTCCGCCGACCTGCTGATCTGATTCGCTCGCTTTCCAGCGCGGCGCGAGCCGCGACCGCGGGGCGGCCCACCGGCGGCCCCACCACGATCACCGTTCACCACCAGGAGTAATCGATGCCCACGTCCAAGACGACCGTTCTCGTGATCGGCGGCGGCCCCGCCGGCAGCACCGCCGCAGCCTTCCTTGCCCGCGAGGGCGTGGATGTGGTGCTGCTCGAGCGCGACGTGTTTCCGCGCTACCACATCGGCGAATCGCTGCTGCCCGGCTGCCTCGAGATCCTCGAGCTGCTCGGCTGTCGCGAGCGCTTCGACGCGCAGGGCTTCGTGCGCAAGGTGGGCGGCTTCTTCGAGTGGAAGGGCGAGACCTGGGCGCTCGACTTCGGCGAACTCAGCGGCAATTATCAGTACAGCTATCAGGTGGAGCGCGCCACCTTCGACCACATGCTGCTCGACTACGCGAAATCGCAGGGCGTGCAGGTGGTGGAAGGCGCCAACGTGCAGTCGATCGAATTCGACGGCGACCGCCCGGTGCGCGCGATCTGGCGCGCGAGCGGCGACGACACGCCGCGCGTGCTCGCGTTCGACTACCTGATCGACGCCTCGGGCCGCGCCGGCCTGCTCGCCACCCGCTATCTGAAGAATCGCACCGTGCACCAGGTGTTCCGCAACGTGGCCGTGTGGGGCTACTGGGAAGACGCGGGCCGCCTGCCCGGCGCGCGCGCAGGCTCGATCGCGGTGGGCTCGATCCCGAGCGGCTGGCTGTGGGGCATTCCGCTCGCGAGCGGCCAGATGAGCGTGGGCGCCGTGCTGCGCAAGGAGGATTACGTCGAGGCACGCAAGCAGCAGACGCTCGACGCCGTGTACGCCGATGCGCTCGCGCACTCGCCGCTGCTGACCGGGCTGACCGCACCGGGCCGGCTGGCCGGCGAGCTGAAGGTGGAAACCGATTACTCGTATCGCGCCGAGGCCTTCTGCGGGCCCGGCTACTTCATGACCGGCGACGCGGCCTGCTTCCTCGATCCGCTGCTGTCCACCGGCGTGCACCTCGCGATGTACAGCGCCATGATCGCGGCCGCGAGCCTGGCCAGCATCCTGCGCGGCGAGGTGGACGAAGCCGCCGCGCAGCGCTACTTCGAGACCAGCTACCGGCAGTCGTACACGCGCTTCCTGGTGTTCGTCAGCGCCTTCTACGAGGCACGCGGCGCCACCGGCTACTTCACCGAGGCCGAGCGGCTCAGCCACTACGACGTGGATTCGACCAACATCCGTCGCGCGTTCCTGAACCTCGTGTCGGGGCTCGAGGACATCGCCGACGCCGAGAACGTGACCTCGCATCTGGTGGGCGAGATGAAGCGGCGCATCGACGACAACATCGCGATGCGCAAGGACAAGGAAGAGATGGCGGTGGGCAGCGAATCGGCGCGCAGCAACGCGCAGTTCTTCGATGCGGTGGAGGGGCTCACCGCGCTGTCGCCGGCGATGGCGATCGACGGGCTGTACGTGGCCACCAGCCCGCGGCTCGGCCTGCGCCGCACCGCGCCGGCCCCGGCACCGGAATCCGCGCGCGCCGCCGCCTGAGGCGATGCGCGCCGATCCCCCCCAACGCTCGATACCGAGGACCGAATGACAAGCAATCGACAGGCGTTCCATGCGCTCGAGGATTTCCCGCGGCTCGCGGCGATCGCCGATGCATGGCCCACGCTGCACGCGGAATTCAGCCGGCTCGACGCGCCGATCATGCCGATCGACCGGCAGGGCAAGCAGCACGCGGCCGTGCTGCAGGAAGTCACGCGCCACGTGGCGGCCGGCAACACCTACGGCTGGATGCTCGGCTGGGGCAAGGACGGCCCGAACCGCAACTGGATGCAGTACGGGCTGGTGGCCGGCGGCCACGCCGTGCCGTGGGCCGCGCAGGCGATGCCGGAGACGGTGCGCATGCTGGCCGGCACGCCCGGCATCGAGACGGCCGCGCTGTCGTGGCTCGCGCGCGACACGCTGCTGTCCACCCACACCCATCCCGAGATCGCGCGCGACCGGCTGCTGCAGATGCACGTGACGCTGACCGAGGTGGAGCAAGGCAATTACGCGTACTTCAACGTGGCCGGCGAATTCCGTCACTACACGTCGCGCAATGCCTTCGTGTTCGACGGCTCGAACGATCACTTCGCGCTGAACGCGTCGTCCACCGATCGCGTGATCCTCTACCTCGAATTCCGGCGCGACGTGCTGTACGATCCGGCCGCGGCCCGCCTCGCGCAGGCGGGGGTGACCGCATGAACCTGGAGACCCGTCATGACGACGAGACGATTTCCGGCCACGCCTGCCACGGCGCGCGCATCGGCTGGCTCGACGAGGGACGCGGCCGCGTGTTCTGCCTGGAGCCCGCCGGGCCCGACACGCCGGCGCTCGCGGACTGGGCCGCCGGCGCACGGCCGGCCGTCGAGGCCGCGCTGCGCGAGCACGGCGCGGTGCTGTTCCGCGGCTTCCGGCTCGACGACGCGCCCCCATCGGCCGGCGAATCCACCGACGGCTTTCGCCGCTTCATCACGGCCACCTCGGGCGGCTGGGCCGACTATCGCGAACCGGCCACACCGCGCAGCCAGGTGGCCGCGAACATCTTCACGTCGACCGAGTATCCTGCCGAGCAGCGCATTCCGATGCACAACGAGAATTCGCACTGCACGAGCTGGCCGCTGAAGATCTATTTCCACTCGCTGGTGCCGGCCGCGAGCGGCGGCGAGACGCCGATCGCCGATTGCCGGCGCGTGCTCGCGCGCCTGCCCGAGGCGCTGGTGGCGCGCTTCGCGGCGCGCAACTGGCGCTACACGCGGCACTTCGGCAGCGGGCTCGGCTTCTCGTGGAGCAAGGTGTTCCGCACGGACGATCGCGCGCAGGTGGAGCGCTACTGCCGCGAGAACGGCATGAGCCACGCGTGGGGCGACGACGACGCGCTGACGGTGCGCTACGTGCGCCCCGCCGTGCGCCGCCACCCGGTGACCGGCGAGGCCGTCTGGTTCAATCACGGGCTGTTCTTCAACCCCGTGTCGATCGAGCCGGAAACGCGCGAGCTGCTGCTCGAGAGCTTCTCGCGCGACGAGCTGCCCTACGACACGAGCTACGGCGACGGCACGCCGATCGACGAGGCGGACCTGCAGATCATCGCGGATGCCTACGCGGCGGAGACGCGCCTGTTCACGTGGCAGGCCGGCGACGTGCTGTACGCGGACAACATGCTGGTGGCGCACGGCCGCATGAGCTTCGGCGGATCGCGGCGGGTGCTGGTGGGGATGGCGGATACGTATGCGCCGCAGGACGGGATCGGATGATCGGGCGACGCAGTCGCGGCACGAGGCACGAGGCACGCGCGCGCGCCGCGCGTGTGCCGCGCTCGCGCCCTTCAGTGCTGCGCGCTGCCTTCCATCTGCTTGCGCAGGCTCAGCGGGCGCATGTCGGTCCAGACCTCGTTGATGTAGTCGAGGCAGGCCTGCTTCGGGCCCGTCTTGCCGACGGCCGTCCAGCCGGCCGGCAGCGCCTTGTACTCCGGCCAGATCGAATACTGCTCTTCATGATTGACGACCACGGTGTAGATTTCTTCGGCAACTTCGCTCATCGGGATTCTCCTGTGGGGGACCGTGCCGCATGCGGCGTGTCGGGCGATGCCGTTCATGTCGCAGAACTAAACAACTCGATCGGGGCATCGACGCTTGGGCGAAAGTGTGAACCATCGTCTGCCCGAAATCAACCTCGTTTGCATGAAATCGATGCTGCCGCGTTCGGTCCTGCATCGGGACACGTGACACGACATGCATCGCGCATCCTGGACGGAGCCATTGCCGCATGAACGCCATTCCGAATGCCCTGCCCCGCTCCGCGCCCGCCTCGCGCTGGCTGCTGCGCCGCGCCACCGGCACGCCGCCGCGTGTGCGGCTGATCTGCTTCAGCTACGCGGGCGGCAACGGCGCGTCGTACCTGCACTGGCAGGCCGCGCTGCCCGACGACGTGGAACTGGTGGGCGTGCAACTGCCGGGGCGCGGTTCGCGCGTCAACGAGACGCCGTATCGCTCGATGTCGGCGCTGATCGAGGTGCTCGCGCAGCAGCTCGAGGCGCTCGACGACGGCACGCCCTTCGTGTTCTTCGGCCACAGCCTCGGCGGCCTGGTGGCGTTCGAACTCGCCCGCCACCTGCATGCGCACGGGCGGGCGCTGCCGGGCCGGCTGATCGCGTCGGGCTGCGATGCGCCGCGCTTCCGTTCGCCGGTGCGCGCGCTGCACGAACTCGAGGGCGACGCGTTTCTCGAGGCGCTCGCGCAGTACAACGGCACGCCGCCCGAGCTGCTCGCGCACCGCGAGCTGATCGCGCTCGTGAGCCCGGCGATCCGCGCGGACTTCTTCATGGCCGCGCATTACAATTATCGCGAGGCGCCGCTGCTGCCGCTGCCGATCGACGTGTTCGCAGGGCGCGAGGATGCCGACTCGAATCTGGACGAGCTGGGCGCGTGGCAGCACGAAACCGGCACGGCGTGCACGCTGCGCTGGTTCGACGGCGACCACTTCTTCATCCAGTCGCGCCAGGCGGAAGTGATGGCGGCCTTGCGCGAGGTGCTCGCGCCATGAAGAAAGGCCGCGCGTGGCGGCCTTTCCGAACGGCGTGTGCGAGAGGCGTGCCTACATCAGGCTCGAAATCAGCTTGCAGCCGCAGCTCGCATGATGGCCGTGGCGCGCGATCGGCAGGCCGCCGTCCTTCATCGTCTCGTCGCCCTCCTCGATCACGTTCGGCGAGGTGGCCGGATGCTTGCGGCAGTTCACCTTGTCGCCCTTGCGCGCGACCGGCTTCTGGTCGAAGTTCATGGTGGACGAGGCGCTGACCACCTGGCCGCCGTGCTCGAGCGTGTCGTCGAGACGGATGAAGTTGATCATGGCGCGGCCTTACTTCGTGGCGCCGTAGAATTCGATGCCGACGCCTTCCTTCGGCACGCAGCTGCCCGGCAGCACGGGCGCGCCGGTCAGCGTGAAATCCACCAGTCGCGGATGCTTCGACTCGACATCCATCACGAGTTCGACGTTGCCGTTCCTGTCGCTGCCCTTGAACATGTTGATCTTGGTGGCCTGACCGTTCGGCAGGAAGGCCGAGTCGTCACCGCCCTCGTCGGTCTTCGAGAAGAAGCTCGCGGTGCCGGCGATGTCGGAGTGGCAGGACTTGGCGCTCAGCACCACGTGGTAGGCCACGACCTTCCTGCCGTCGACGGGCTTGCCCGTGTCGGCCACGGTGATGGCGGCCGCGAACGGCTGATCCTTCGACTGCGGCGAGTTCAGCGTGGTGCCGAGCTGGGCATGAGCCGCCGTGGAAACCGCCGCGAAGGCGGCCAACGCGGCCAGCGTGCGCACTGCCTGGCGTTTCCTTGTCATTCTCTGTGATTCCGGGTGGGGGCGCCGAGCAGGCAGCCCGCCAATGAGTGGAAGCCGCGGACATCTTCGCGTTGTCGGTCGCGACGAGCTGGACACGAAGGCTCGCGCAGTAGGCGAGCTTATCCGACTTTTGCTTGCCCAGCGAGGTGGCGCTGAAATACTCCTCGATGTGCTGCTCGGGGTTCTTGCCGCCGCGGCGCTTCACGTGCGCCTGGAACTCCACCTCGGCCACCGCCATCCACGGCGCGTGGCGCGTGGCGCGTGGGCAGCGCTTCGGTCTGCGGCTTGTCGGCGGTGTCGCGGTAGCGCACCGCGTGCACGTCCGCGCCGGGCTTCGGCGTGGCCGCGGGTGCGGTCGATGGAGCCGATGCGGCCGGAGCAAGCGCTGCAGGCGCAGGTGCGGGCGCCGCAGCCGGTGCCGACGCAGCGCTCGCCTTCGGCACCTTCAGCACCTGCCCCGGGAACAGGAAATACGGCGATTCACAGCTCCTTCGCGGCCGGCAGCACCACCTTGCCCCTGGCGGCGAACAGCTTGATGCCGGCCTGCCGCACGAACAGGCTGATCTTCTCGGTCACGCTCGCGATCAGCGACTTGCCGCTCGCCAGATGAAGGTTCTGGCCGCTCACCAGATTGATCTGCTGGTCGGCCGTCATCTGCGCCGACTGCTGCGTCGAGACGCCGAGATCCGACGGGCTCGCCATCAGCAGGATCGGCTTGCCGAAGCCGTTCGCCTGGCCGCTGCTGCCGCCGCCCGTCTTGCCGCCGCGTGCCTCGGGCACCAGGTTGCGGCGCGTGGCGTCGCGCAGCGCGGCCAGCGCATCGCGCCCGGTCTGCAGGCTTTCCGCCTGGCTCGCCTCGATCGCCTGCGACAGCGCGTCGATCAGGCCGTGCGAATTCACGAGCTGCTCGGTCGCCTCGCCGGCATCGAGCGGCTGGCTCGTGGTGGCGTGGGTGGACACCACCAGCCCCTGTCCCGCACGGATCGCGCCGTAGGCTTCCGACTTCAGGTCGAAGCCGCTGCCGAGGAAGGCACCGGTACGAGGCATCCGATTGCTGGATCCACAGCGTGACGGGTTCGCCGATCAGCGCCTTGAGCTCCACGCTGCCCGAGGTCGATACCGCATCGGCGGTGAATTCGAAGTGACGCCCGAGCCGCGAGCGCCCGACCACGCGCTGCGGCAGCAGCCGGCCGGCGCCGAGCGGCGTGTCGAGTTTCAACTGGCGGTCGCGTTGCGAAACGCCGCCGGTGATGATCGTGCCGATTAAATCCTGCGCGCCCATATCCCATCCTTTTCTGATTTTTAAAGCACCGCCCCGCCGAGCGCCGCGATTTCACAAAGGATTTCGATCTGAAAGCAAACGGATTGGCTCGGCTCGAAGCCCGATTCGACGCGCCTGTCTAAAATCACCGATCAAAGCCTTTCAATTACATTGAATAATGGAAATAATTGCCTGGACGAAGATATTTCGATTAATCGTGGCGGCAAAAAATGCGTCCTCCGGGTTGCCTCCAGGAGCCAGAATGGTCGGTCTCGCGAACCACGATTCGAACGCTCGTTCGAGTATTTCGGGTCGATTCGGGCCGATTCCGGCCGCTTGGCTGTCGCGACCGAACCCGTGTGCCGCCATCGGTTGCGCGAGACGCCCCGAAACGGCACCGCGCTGGCCCGAAACCCGCGCCCATGGTCACTCCGTCACGAATTCGTCACGACGGCGCAACAATCTTTCGAATTTCTTCGGCGTTTCGACCCACCCCTATTAAGAGAACCGCGATAATTGCCGTAAACACGCTATCGGCCACGACTGCGTGGCGGTCCCTTCAGATACCCGTGCATGAGCAATAGTCTTTTCGTCCGCCCGGAATGCAGCAACTACGAGCGCCTGGTCAGGAGCATCACCGACTATGCGATCTGCATGCTCGACATCGATGGTTACGTGACCACCTGGAACGCCGGCGCGCAGCGCGCCACGGGCTACCAGGAGCACGAGATCATCGGACGTCATTTCTCCTGCTTTTACACGCGCTCGGAGCGTGCCAAGAATCTCGCCGAATTCAACCTGCAGATCGCCCGCAAGGAAGGCCGCTTCGAGGATCACGGCTGGCGGGTACGCAAGGACGGCACGATCTTCTGGGCGCACGTGGTGATCGATGCGCTGCGCAACGAAGACAACGAGATTTTCGGTTTTGCCAAGATCACCCGCGATTGCACGGAACAGCGCATGCTCGAAACCCAATCCCGTCAGCGAGAACAGAGTTTCCGTTTTCTCGTGCAGAGCGTGACCGATTATGCGATTTACATGCTCGACGTAAATGGCATCGTGTCGAACTGGAATGCCGGCGCACAGGCGGCGAAGGGATACACGGCGGATGAAATCGTGGGGCGGCACTTCAGCTGCTTCTACACACCGGAAGAACAGGAAGCAGGCGCGCCGGCACGCGCGCTCGACATCGCATTGCGCGAGGGCCGATATGAAGTGGAAGGTTGGCGGGTTCGCAAGAACGGCGAGCAATTCTGGGCACACGTGGTGATCGATCCGATCTTCGACGACAACGGCGAGCTGTTCGGCTTCGCCAAGGTCACGCGCGATCGCACGGAGGCGCGCCGCCTGCAGCAGCAGACCGTGGATCAGGAGCGGCGCTTCCGCCTGCTGGTGGAAGGCGTGACCGACTACGCGATCTACATGCTGAACACCGACGGCATCGTGTCGAACTGGAATGCCGGCGCGCAGCGGGCCAAGGGCTACGTCGCCTCGGAAATCGTGGGCAAGCACTTCTCGGTGTTCTATACCGAGGAGGATCGCGCCGACGGCAAGCCCGCGCGCGGCCTGCAGACGGCGCGCCATACCGGCAAGTTCGAGGCGCAGGGCTGGCGCCTGCGCAAGGACGGCCAGCGCTTCTGGGCGCACGTGGTGATCCACCCGATCTACGACGACGACGGCGTGCTGTTCGGCTACGCGAAGATCACGCGCGACTGCACCGAGCAGCGCCAGGCCGCGCTCGCGCTCGAGGCCACCACGCGCAACCTCGATCTCGCGCTCGACAACATGCTGCAGGGCCTGTGCCTGTTCGATCGCGATGCACGGCTGGTGCTGAGCAACCGCCAGTTCTCGAACCTGTTCGACCTGCCCGAGACGGTGCCGCCCGGCATCGCTCCAGCCCGCCTGCTGCGCCTGCTGGGTCGCACGGTGCGCTTCGCCGGCCAGAGCCGCGCCGAACTGGCCGTGCACTTCCGCCAGGCGCTGACGGCCGGCAGCTCGCAGGAACAGGCGGTGGTGGTGCCCTTCCTCGACCGCTACGTGTCGGTGATCACGCGCCAGCTCTCGCACGGCGGCTGGGTCACCACGCTCGAGGACGTGACGGCGCGCCGCCAGGCCGAGGAACAGATCCACCACCTCGCGCACCACGATCCGCTCACGGGCCTGCCGAACCGGCTCGCGTTCCAGGATCGCCTGCACCGCATGCTCGAGAAATCGCAGCCGGGCCATCAGTTCTCGCTGCTGTATCTCGATCTGGACCGCTTCAAGGCCGTCAACGATTCGCTCGGCCATCAGGCCGGCGACGATCTGCTGAAGGCGGTGGCCGCGCGCCTGAACGCCACGCTGCGCGACACCGATCAGCTCGCGCGGCTCGGCGGCGACGAATTCACGATCATCCAGAGCCGCAGCCGCGGCCTCGACGAGGCGATCGCGCTGGCCGAGCGCTGCGTGCGCACGCTGACCGAGCCGTTCACGATCCGCGGCTCGGAGATCTCGATCGGCGTGAGCATCGGCATCACCGGCCTGCCCTGCGACCTGACCGGCGGGGAGGCCGCGCTGCAGCGCGCCGACATCGCGCTGTACGCGGCCAAGGAAGGCGGCCGCAACGGCTACCGCGTCTATCGCGACGAGATGCACGATCCGATCCGCGAGCGCAACGAACTCGAGGTGGACCTGCGCCGCGCGATGGCCGGCAACCAGTTGCAACTGCACTACCAGCCGATCATCGACGCGCTGTCGGGCCAGACCACGGCCTGCGAGGCGCTGCTGCGCTGGACCCACCCCACGCGCGGCCCGATCCCGCCGATCTCGTTCATCCCGCTGGCCGAGGAACGCGGCCACATGGCCGCGCTCGGCGCGTGGGTGCTGATCCAGGCCTGTCGCGACGCGATGCGCTGGCCGTCGGACATCCGCATCAGCGTGAACGTGTCGCCGGCGCAGGTCGTGCATCCGGACTTCCTGAACACCGTGATCTACGCGCTGAAGATCACCGGCCTGCCGCCCAAGCGGCTCGAGCTCGAGATCACCGAAACCGCGCTGCTCGAGCCGTCGGACCGCTCGCGCTCGGTGCTGACCACGATCCGCTCGATCGGCGTGGGCATCGCGATGGACGATTTCGGCACCGGGTATTCGTCGCTGAGCCTGCTGCAGGACTTCCCGTTCTCGCGCATCAAGATCGACCGCAGCTTCGTGCAGAACATCGGCAAGAAGCGCAAGTCGTCGGCGATCATCAGCGCGATCGCGGGCCTGTGCATGCGCCTGGACATTCCGGTGATCGCCGAGGGCGTGGAAACCAACGAACAGCGGCTCGCGCTGCTCAAGGAGCGCTGCAGCGAGTTCCAGGGCTACCTGTTCGCGCGACCGATGCCGGTCGAGCAACTGCCGTGGATCAAGGAAGCGGCCTCGATCGCGCCGCCGCCGGCGCCGATCGCGATTCCGGCCACGATCCCCGCCCAGGAAAAGCCGGTGGCGGTGAAGGAAACCCGCAAGTCGAAGTCGGCCGTGGCGGTGTCGTGAAGCGACGCTTCTCGATGCAGTCGCGCGCATGAAACTGCTGAAGATCCTGATCGCGCTGGGCGTGCTCGGCGCCCTCGCCTGCGCCGGCGTGGCCGCCGCCGGGCTGCTCGCGCCGGCGCGGCCCGCCGATCTGGCCGTGGTGCTCGGCAACGCCGTGAAGCGCGACGGCACGCCGTCGCCGCGGCTCGCCGCGCGTCTCGACAGCGCCCTCGACTGCTACGCGCGGCAGCGTTGCGCGCGGATCTTCGTGACCGGCGGCATCGAGCCCTCGGGCGCCGACGAAGGCGCCGTGATGCGGGCCTACCTGATCGCGCACGGCGTGCCGGCCGGGCGGATCGTGGTGGACGACGGCGGCGTCGACACCTGGGCCAGCGCCCGCAACGCCAGCGACTACATGCGGGCGAACGGTCTCTCGAGCGCGCTGGTGGTCTCGCAGTACTTCCACGTGCCGCGCGCGATGCTGGCGCTCGCGCGCTTCGGGGTGCACGACGTGAGCGGCGCCCATCCCCGCTTCCGGGAACGCCGCGACCTGTACTCGATCGCGCGCGAGGTGCCGGCCCTTGCCTGGTACGCGGTGCGGCCGCTGCCGGCAGGCGCGCGCTGAGGCTCGCGGACGAAAAAAAACCCGGCCATGGGCCGGGCTCAAGAGAGATGCGTCATCGAGACGAATGGCTGCCGTAATACCAATGCCATCCGCCGCCGTCAACACGACTCCCACCGTTACAGTGCGTACATCCGGAGCGGATTATGCCGGCCGCATACTTAAACCATCCTTAAACGGCCGGGCGCCGGCGGCGACGCTTTTCATGGCTGCTCGCCGACGCGATAGCCCACCCCGCGCACGTTCAGGATCGTGAGGCGCCCGAGCTTGCGGCGCAGATTGTGGATATGCACCTGCAGCACGTTGCTGGCGATGCGGTCGCCCATGCTGTAGAGCCGGCGCTTCAGCTCGTTGACCGACAGCACCTCGCCGGGGCGGATCATCAGCTCCTGCAGGATCACGAACTCGCGCGGCGACACCGCTACCCGGCTGCCGCCGAGCCACACCTGGTGTCGCGCCGGGTCGAGCCGCAGTTGCCCGGCCGACAGCACCGGCAGCGCCTGGCCGGCATGGCGCCGGCTCACGGAGCGCATGCGGGCCAGCAGTTCCTCCTGCGCGATCGGCCGGATCAGGTAGTCGTGGGCGCCGGCGTCGAGCGCCGCGATGCGCTCCACCACGGCGTCGCGCGCGGCCAGCACGATCACCGGTACCCCGATCTCGTGGCGGCGCAGCGCGTCGAGCACGGCGGCCACCTCGGGGCCGGGCAGGCCGAGGTCGAGCAGCAGCAGCGCATGGGGCCCCGTGCGCAGCGCGGCGAGCGCGGCGCTGCCGGTGCGCGCGCGTGCCACCTCCACGCCCTCGCGGGAGAGCCCCTGTGCCAGGTCGTCGGCGCTCGGCGCGACGTCCTGGGCCAGCAATACGCGCATCGGAATCATTCGGTGGTCGAACCGCGAGGTCGGGAAGTCGAATCGCGGACGATCTTAATGACGCGTGGCTTAACCGATGCTTAACGTTGCGTGACGGCGCGCATCGAGCGGGTTCGCCCGATCGCGTCAGGCGTCCGACTTGAGCCGGCCGGCCACCGCCCACGCGTCGCGCGCGATTTCGGTGAACACGATCTCGACCGCCTCGGGCGGGCACGCCAGCGCGTCCACCACGGCGCGCGTGATGCCGCTGGCGAGTTCGCGCTTCTGTTCGAGCGTCTTTCCGGGGTGCATCTCGACATGCAGGATAGGCATAATGGCTCCGATGTTCCGCGCCCCCTTGGCGCGGGTGAAGCCATTATCGGGAAGCGCGAAACATGGAAAAACCGGCTGCGGGTTGGGGCATTCGAAACCGCCGGGTGTCGAATGTCCGATAAGCTGGCAGGCATGCAGATGTTCGTGCGCGTGGTGGAAGCCGGCAGCTTCGCGGCGGCGGCCGAGCTCGCCGGCGTGACGCCCACCATGGCGGCCAAGCACGTGCGCGAGATCGAGGCGCGGCTCGGCGCGAAGCTCCTGCACCGCACCACGCGGCGGCACCGACTCACGGAAATCGGCGCGCTGTACTACGAACGTTGCAAGCGCACGCTGTTCGAATTCGAGCAGGCCGAGGCCAGCGCGGCCGAACTGCACGAGAGCCCGCGCGGGCGCCTGCGCATCGTGGCGCCCGTCAGCTTCGGCAGCGAGCGGCTCGCGCCCGCCCTCGCCGACTACCTCGCGCTGCATCCGCAGGTGAGCGTGGATCTCGCGCTCGACAACACGCCGGCGGATCTGCTGCGCGACGACTACCACCTCGCCGTGCACGTCGGCGAACTCGACAGCGCCGATCTGGTCGCGCATCCGCTCGACGACTACCTGCGCCTGCTGGCGGCCGCGCCGTCCTACCTCGAGCGGCACGGCGCGCCGGCCACGCCCGACCAGTTGCGCGACCACGCCTCGCTCGGGCTCGCCTACTGGCGCCGCAAGGAATTCTTCTGGACGCTGGCCGGACCCGGCGAGGCATTGCGCCACGTGCCGGTGGCCGGCCGCTTCACGGCCAACGACGGGCGCGCGCTGCGCGCCGCGGCGCTGAGCGGCACCGGCATCGCGCTGCTGCCCGAGATCCTGATCGAGCAGGATCTCGCCGCCGGCCGCCTGATCCGCGTGCTGCCCGGCTGGCACCACGTGCGCACGCCGATGCAGCTGGTGCACGCGCGCGACCTGCGGCCCACGGCGATGCTGCGCAGCGCGATCGACTTTCTCGTGGCGCGGCTGGCGGCACGGTAGCGTGCTCGATGCCGACGACGCCCCGCCCGCCGATCACAACCAGCGCGACTCCTGCCGATAGCGATGCAGGCGCACGTGCAGCAGCACCAGCATGCGCCGCGGGCAGCGCGGCGACACCCACACGCGCCGCTGCGCCGAGCAGAGGCAGCGCACGTAGCCGCCGGCCTGCGCGGCACGAAACGCCTCGGCCGCGAACCAGCGCGCCACGATCACCGCGAAGGCCACGTAGACGAGCGCGATGCAGCGAAACGAGGACGTCGTGAAATCGCGATCGGGCAGATGAAACACGCCGATCAGCACCAGCACGATCAGTTGCGCCGACATCGCCGCGAGTGCCACGACCAGCGCATGCGTGCGCCAGGTGTCGAACATGGTGAGTGTCTCCATCGGCAGCGCCGGATCGGGGGCGAACGGGCCATCTCGCGCGCGTCGGCAGGCGGGCCGCACGCGGCGACGACCGCTGGCGGGATCGTAGCGAAGCCGACCTGAAGACAGGCTTAAGGTTCGGCTTTCCGACACGCTACCGGCCGAATATGACAGTCGCGGGGATGGCTTTCAGGTTCGAAAGCACGATGTCGTGAATTCGTCGGCATGCCATGCGCCGCCATGAAAAAAACGGGCCGGGATCGCTCCCCGGCCCGTTCTTCCTGCTGCGCCGTCCTGCCCCGCCGCCTACTTCGAATCCGGCAGCGCGTAGGCGATCACGTCGTCGCCGCGATCGGGCGACTGGCGGGCGCCGCCGGCCGAGATCACGATGTACTGCCGGCCGTTCACCACGTAGCTGATCGGCGTGCCCTGGCTGCCCACCGGCAGGCGTGCCTTCCACACTTCCCTGCCGGTCGAGCTGTCGAACGCGCGCAGGTAGTAGTCCTGGGTGGCGGCGAAGAACACCAGGCCGCCACCCGTGGCGAGCGAGCCGCCGATGGTGGGCATGCCGATCGGCGCCGGCAGGTGCATCTGCACGCCGGCCAGGCGCGTGTCCTGCACCGTGCCGAGCGGCACCTGCCACGCCACCTTGCGCGTCTTCAGATCCACCGCCGTCATCGTGCCGAACGGCGGCGCCTGGCACGGGATGCCGAGCGGCGAGAAGAACCGGTCCTTCACCACCGAGTACGGCGTGCCGCCGAGCGGCACCGCGCCCATGCCGGCGTTCACCGATTCGTTGCCGTCGCCGGTGCCTTCACGCTTGTCCTGCTTCACGAAGCGCACCCACAGGCCGAGGCGCATGTCGTTCGCGTAGATCATGCCCGCGTTCGGATCGTAGGACAGGCCGCCCCAGTTCATGCCGCCCAGCGAGCCCGGGAAGCTCAGCGAGGTGTCGGTGCTCGGCGAGGTGAACAGGCCGTCGTAGCGCATGCCGTGGAAGACCACGCGGCACATCATCTGGTCGATCGGCGTCATGCCCCACATGTCCGAGCCCTTCAGCACCCGCGCGCCGATCTGCGGCATGCCCACCGACAGCGGCTGGGTGGGCGAATAGTGCTCGTACGGCACCTCGGCCGGCTTGACCGGATGCTCCACCACCTTCGTGAGCGGCTGGCCGGTCTGGCGGTCGAGCACGAACAGCTGGCCCATCTTGGTGCCGACGATCAGCGCCGGCACGGTCTTGCCGCCGCCCACGGGGAAATCGATCAGCGTGGGCTGCATCGGCACGTCGTAGTCCCACAGATCGTGGTGGACGGTCTGGAAGTGCCACTTCTCGGCGCCGGTGGTGGCATCCACGGCCAGGATCGAGGCGCCGTAGCCCTCGTCCAGACGCGTGCGCCTGACGCCCCACAGGTCGATCGCCGCGCCGCCCACCGGCATGAACACGGTGTTCGAGCTCGGGTCGTACGACATCGGCGCCCACACGTTCGGCGTGGAACGCACGAAGGTCTTGCCGTCCATCGGTGCTTCGTGGTCCTTCGGATTGCCCGGATCGAAGGCCCACTTCATCCTGCCGGTGATCACGTCGAAGCCGCGGATCACGCCGCCCGGCATGTCGAGCGTGACGTTGTCGGCCACCCGGCCGCCCACCACCACGGTGGTGCCGGCCAGCGTGGGCGCGGAGGTCATCTGGTACAGCGGGCTCTTGGCCGAGCCGAGGCCCGCCTTCAGGTCCACCGTGCCGCCGTTGCCGAAGTCGGCGCACAGCTTGCCGGTGTCGGCGTCGAGCGCCACCAGCAGCGCGTCGATCGTGTTCATGTAGATGCGGCGGCGGCACGCGGCCTGCCCCGCCGGCAGCGCCACCGGCGTGACCGGCGTGGCACCGGCCACGGTGGGCTGCTGCACCGGCTTGTCCGCATCGAGATACGCGAGGCCGCGGCAGCGCACCCACACCGTCGTCTTCGTCGGGAACGCATGGCGCCACTTTTCGTGGCCGCTCGCGGCGTCCACCGCGATCACCGTGTTGTGCGGCGAGCACAGGTAGAGCGTGTCGCCCACCTGCAACGGGGTCTCCTGATCCTCGGAACCGCCGCCGCCGGGGCTCACCGGCGTGTCGCCGGTGTGGTACGTCCAGGCCACCTGCAGGTTCCTGACGGTATCGCGGTTGATCTGCGAGAAGCCCGAGAAGCGGTCGCCGCCGGCGCCGTGGCCGTAGGCGGTCCAGTCGCCTCTGCCCGCGTCGCCGGTGGCGGCCGTCACGGCCGATTCCGCGCCGAACGTGCCGTGCGGCACGAACATGCCGTACACGAAGCCGGCATTGCCGAGCAGCAGCAGCAGCGCGAGCGCCCACGCGCCGCGCCGGCACGCGGGCTTGCCCTCGAGGCGGCGCAGCACCGGATACAGCGGCACGATCAGCATCGCGATCATCGAGAACATGAAGATCCGGGCGTTCAGCGCCCAGAAATCGATGCCGGCCTCCCACACCGCCCAGATCGCTGTGGCGATCAGCGCGATCACGAAGATCGTCACGGCGCTCGCGCGGCGGCGCGCGAACTGCACGCCCGAGCCGCACACGGCCAGGCCCATCGGCAGGTAGTACCAGGAGCCGCCGCGCGCGATCAGCATCGCGCCGCCGATCACGAACACCAGGCCGAGCAGCACGCCCACGACGCCGATCGCGGGCAGGCCGACGCGGATCGCCGCCGGCAGGATTTCAGGTTGGGAGGGTTTCGACATCGCTCATTTTCGTTGGTCGGACACAAGCACACGCACCGGGGCGGTGCCCCGGGAGACGGTTCCGAGCCGAACGGTGGCGGGCTCGCATGCCTGGCCGATGGCGCCCCCACCTCGGGCGGCACGCTGGCCGGATGCTGGCTGGCAGACGCGGGGCGGTCGCACGCGGCCTGCGACACGCGACGAAGGCCCGCGCATGACCTGCGCTCGGTGTCTCGTCGTGTGTTCTCATTGCGAACATATGTTACGTATTCGCACATCGGCGATTATAGTCGAGCCGCGCGCATTCATGCGCGCGGTGTCGTCGAATCGTCACGGCCGGGAGAAACCGGGGGGCGTATGGATACTGGAGCGTCAGTCGGCGTGGGGGCGGCATCCGTGATGAGGGCGGATCGGTTGGGCACGGCTGCAATCCGCGCCGTTCTTCACCCCGCCTGGCGGCTGCCCGCGCCCACGGCCCGGTCCGGATCCGTGCCCGGGTCCGCCACCACGCGCGGATCGAAGCTCGGCTCGGCCGGCCAGCCCGCGCCGTGCCAGGCCCCGCTGCCGGGCGCGAGCCAGCGTTGCAGCGCGGCCTCGTCGAACGACACGCCGAGCGGATCGGCGCGAAAGCCGGCCACCCATTGCCGGCGCCCGGCCAGGAAGGCACGACCGAAATCGTCCCAGCCGGAGAAGCAATCCTGCGCGCGCTGCGCGTTCAGCAGCAGCACGCGCCAGGCCACGTCCGGCTCGGCCCAGCCCAGCACCATCGCCAGCCGCGCCAGAAACGCCATGCGCGCGCAGGCGAAGGCCAGCGCCGCGTGCGGCGCGTCGTCGGCGCCGAGCGCGTGCAGGTCGGCGCGGAACCAGCGCGTCTCGAACACGCGCGCGAGATGCGCGCGCACGTCGTCGTCGCTCGCGTCGATGCGCAACGCCATCTGATGCAGCAGCGCCGCGCGGCTCGCGGCGCGGCCCTCGTCGCCCAGCGTGGCGACGACCAGATCGAAGCCGGTGACACCATTCGCCTCCACGTAGGGATGGGCGAACTGCAGCGCCCAGCGCCGACGGCCGGTCAGCACCGCCTGCGCCTTCGCCGCGCTGCCGCGACGATGCAGATAGCGCAGCACGCGCCAGATCAGGAACAGCGTCACGACGATCTTCAGGATCGGCATCGGAAGACTCCGCTCAGCGATTCGCGGCATCGGCCGGCGTCGGCACGTAGCCGGGCCACTCGACGCCTTCGGTGGCGTAACGGGCCGGCGCATCGGCCGCATCGGCCGTGGCACCGCCCAGCGCCGCGCGCGCCGCATAGCGCACCGAGGCCGCGCGCGGCGCGCGGGCCGCCAGCAGCTCGGGATGGCGCGCGGCCACCAGCCATTCGACGGCCGGCGTGGGCGACACGAGCCGCGGGAACAGCTCCGGATAGCGCGCCACCAGCATCGCCTGGGTGCCGGCGTCGCCCACCGCCTCGATGCGCCGCCAGCCCGCCGGCGTGCGCACGATGCCGATCCCGATGCAGTCGGGTGGCGTGACGTCGCTGGTGCCGAGCGCGTCGAGGCAGGCGAGCACGTCGTCGAGATAGCGCGCGACGGGCGGCCGATTCTGCTTGCCCTTCACCTGATCCACGTCGAGCAGGCCGTTCGCGCGCACCGTCACGCCGATCGTGACGTGCGGCTGGCCGCCCGCGTCGCGAAAACTGAACACGCGCAGCCGGCCCGCTTCGATCGATTCCGCGTAGCGTTCGCCGTAGCCACCCGTCAGCGCGCGGCGGCTCGAGAACTGACCGAGGCAATGGCGCATCACGTAGCTCTCGAAGGCCATCTCGTCGCGCAGGCGCGGGCTGTCCGCCACGAATTCGACGAAGCGCCCGTTCGGCGTGACGAGCCACGGCCGCGACGCCTCGGGCACGCTCTCGCGCCAGCCACGTGCGATGCGCGCCGACATCGCGGCGTGCTCCTTCTCCCACAGCGCCAGCGCCTGCGGGCAGTTGATGCGGTCGAGCTTGCCGTCGAGCCCGGTGCCCCTGCGCGATTCGAGGAACTCGACGAGCTTCGCCTCGAGCGCGACCAGCGCCGGATCGCCGGGATCGACCCAGACCACCGGCGCGAGCGCCGGGGGGTGCTCGGCGGCCGCCATCGCTTCGGGATCCGCAACATCGCCGCGATCGTCACGCTCGCCATGCGCATCACGCACCGGCCGCGCATCGCGAAAGCGCGCCGCCACCCAGGCCGGCAACGGCGCCGAGCCGAGCACGGCGCGTGCGTCGTCCACCGAGCGGATCGGCCGCGCCGGCTCGAAATTCGCCACGGCGTGCCGCAGGAAATGATTGAGCAGCCACGCGCGCACCGCGTCCGAATCGCCACGCGAGCGGCTGCGCGCGGCGATCGCGGCCTTCAGCGCATCGGCGTTCAGCGCGTTGCGCGGCGCGTAGCCGGCCTGCCGATCGCCTGCGCTCATTGCCAGAACTTCCACCACGGCTTGCCGGCGGCCGCGGCGCCGGGGTTCGCCGCACGCGCCGCGGCGGCGTCCACCTCGGCGATCTTGCTCGCGATATCGTCCGCATCGTAGTTCACCGAGCGCGGCGATTCGGGGTTCACCTCGATCATGCGCAGATAGAGCTGCTTCGCGCGCGCGTTCAGACCGAGCTTGCGCGCGACGTCGGCGGCGATCACCAGCAGCATCGGGATGTCGGAGGCGATCGCCTGCTCGTGCAGCGCGTCCCACAGCGCCGTGGCCTGATCGCGATACGGCTCCACCAGATAGAACGCGCAGTCGAGCCGCGCGTGCAGCGCGTCGTGCGAGAGCTGCGCCTCGTCCTCGTCGGCGGCGCGCTGCCATTCGACGAGGCGCTGCAGCCACACCAGCTTTTCCGGGTGCCGGCCGAGGCGGTCCAGCGTCTGCACCATGGTGCGGCAATGCCAGTTGCCGTCGTGGCGGCTGAAGCCGTATTCGCTCGCGAAATGCCACAGCTGCTCGCCGGCCATCACGGTGCCCGCATCGTCATGCTTGCCGATCCGGCATCGCAGCACGCCGCTGTAGTGCTCGGCGAACGGGCTGGCGTCGATGCCGCGCCGGTGCAGCTCGAGCGCGGCGTCGTAATCGCCGTTGCAGTCGCAGAGGTTGATGGCGAGGTTGTTGCACATCATCGAGTACAGATGCGCGCCGGCATCGCCGGGCTGGCCGCGGCCCGTTTCGAAGTAGCGCTCCATCTGCGCGCGGCCGTGCTCGTACACGGCGGCCTGCACCTGCCACAGCCGGGCCCACGCGGCACGGCGCGCCTCGGAGGTCGGCAGCGCCTTGATCGCCTCGGCGAATTCGCTGTCCTCGTCGTCGAGCATGCAACCGAGCGCGTAGCAGCCGCTGCCGCCGCTCGGCTTGGGGGCCGGCAAGGCCAGCAGGCGCTCCACGCCGAGCGCGCGCAGCCGCGCCGTCATCAGCGAATACGCGCTGCGCCGGTCGTCGAGCCCGCCCGCCTCGATCGCCGCCAGCGTGCGCGCGGCCTCGGTGGTCGCGTCGATGCGGCCGAACTGGCCTTCCAGCGTCGCGCCGAGCCGAACCAGCCACGGATGCCCCGGCGCGCGCCGCTCGACCACCGCGCGCGCGGCGTCGTACACCGCCTCGCGCAGCGCGTTGCCCTCGAGCTTGCCGACCGACGCGAAGATCTCCGCGTGCAGCGGCGAACGCGCCGTGATGTCGCTGCCGGAGGTGCCGCCGCAGGCGATCACGTGATCGAGCGTTTCGCTCAGGATGCAGGCGCGCACGGCGCAGAGCGGCCACCAGAACGCGGTGTCGTCCGGGTCGGCCAGCCGCTCGTGGACGATGCGCAGCGCGCCGGCGTGCGCTTCCGTGCCCTGTTCGTACAGATGCAGGAAGGCGCGACGGCCGGCCTGCTCGCCACGTCCCGCCTCGATCAGCCACGGCAGTTCGTACTCGATGAAATCGTCGCCGCTGTCGTCGAGCGCGTAGCGTGCGCCCTCGCACAGCGCGAGTGCGCCGTCGAGATCGCCGTTCGCGCGCGCCGCGCGTGCCGCGAGCCGCGCGAGACGCACTTCCACCTCGCGCCGGCGCGACAGCGGCCAGTCGGCCAGGAGCGCGGTGACGGCCTGCTCGATCGCGGCGCGCGTGCCCGGCGCGATGTCGATGATGCTGGCGCCCACCCACAGCCAGTCGTGCTCGTCCACGTTCTGGTCCGCGCCGGCCGTGGCGAGCGCGGCGATCGCCGCCTCGCCCGCCGCGCGCGCCTCGTCGGCGCGGCCGAGCCGTTGCAGCGCGCGGGCGCGGGCCCGCTCGCGATCCGAGGCATCCCAGGCACGCAGCGCGGCGCGCACCGGCATCGCGCTCGCCAGCTCGTACTGCAACTCGGCGAGTTCGAGCGCGGCGCCGGGCAGCGTGGCGTCGATCGTGTCGTACAGGCTCTGCTTGCGAAAGCGATCGACGTCGAGCGCGGGCGCCTCGCGCACCACCGCGCGCATCTCGCCGAGCGCGCGCCGCGCGGCCGCCTCGTCGCCGCGGAAGCTCGCGATGCGCAGCCGCGCGTAGGCGAGCCGCATGCGGATTTCGTCGCGCGCCGCGGGCGCCGCCGCATCGAGCACGCGCGCGCCGTCCACGTCGAGCACCGCGTGCGTGGCCGCATCGTCGCCGGTGTTGATCCAGTGCACGTACAAGCGCTCGATCGCCTCGATCGTGTCGGGCAGCAGGGCTTGCGCACGCAGGCGGCCGGCCAGGTCGATCGCCTGGCCCGACCCGCCTTCCTCGAGATCGGCGTCGAGGCGGTTCAGAAAGGTGTCGAGCGCGGTGCCCGTCAAGGCGGGCGTGGCCGTGTCGTTGGTCGGCGTCATGCGGTTCTCCTGATCAATGGCGTTCGCGCGGGCGTGATGCCGGCGAAGCGGCACGGGCACGCGCGGGCCGCATCCGCAAAGGATGCCCCTCGCGCGCCTCGGCGGTGGATCGATGCGTGTGCATGCATGGTGTGCCGCGGATCGCGTCACGGCCCGTTCGCGATCGTTCGTCCGTATCGGTTGTGCAGTCGTCCGGCCGGCCTCGCGGCGCGGCGGACGCGAGGCATTCTAACGCGGCGACCGTGCCTGCCCGGCCCAAAAACGGCACGTTCGGTCTCAGGAAAGGCAGGCGAAAGTTCGGACTCGAGCGCGAGCACCGGGAACTCGATGTTCGCGCGCCGAAGTGGCACATGCCCCCGCGCGTGCGCGATCCGACCGCCATCGGCACCGTGCTCGGCATGGCATGGCATGGCATGGCATGGCATGGAAGCGTCGCTGATCGGCGTGGCAATCGGCGGCGCGCCGAACATCCGGACGCTCGCTGCCGATCCTGCCGTTGCGGTGGCGAACTCCGTGCTGCCGTTGCCGGGGTTGATCGTGTTCTTCCGCAATGGCTCGGAACAACGGAAACGGAGGAGATGACCTGACGGGTTGGTGCACCACGCTGTCAGCGTGACGAGGGCACCAAGGGTGAACCGACGACGGCCGGCCGCCCGAAGCAGACACTCGGCCATGCCAACGCAGCGCTGAATTCGACGTTCATCCTGGACGACTCCCACCCGTCGTCCCACCCAACCTCGCCTGTATCAACTCCAGCAAGGTGCGAACTCGCGTGGTCACGGAATGCCGGTGACTGTAAGCACCCAGCAATTGCAGCGGCGCGGGGCGCATGTCGAGCGGCACTTCCAGCAGCCGGCCCGCGGCCAGGTCTTCCTGGCACGGATACGCCGCCACTATCGCGAAGCCGATACCTTCCCGCGCCCCTGCCACCGCCAGTTCTCCGCTGTTGACGCGGTAGCGGCTACGAACCGGTACCTTCACGATTTCACCGGAGGCGTCGAGAAATTGCCAGGGCTGGCCCTTCAGCGCGCTCAGCGTGGTGATGCAAGGCAGGGACTTGAGCTGGCGCACCTGGCTCGGCACGCCCGTTCTGGCCAACAGGGCGGGCGCGGCGACCACGATGCTGGGCAGCGTGGCCAGTTCGCGGGTGATGAATGTACTGTCATCCTGCCGGCCGCGATGGAAGACGATGGAAAGGTCGACGTCTTCCCGCAGCACCTCCAGGCCGGTCATGCGCGTATCGCACTCCAGTTCGACGCCGGGATGGAGGCTGCAGAATTCGGCCAGGATGGGCGCCAGCAGCTTCGGTGCTTCACCGTGCATGCACATCTTCAGCGTGCCGCGCAGTTCTCGCTGCACCGCGCCGAGTTCTTCCTCGGTGCTGAGCAAGGCGTCAAGCAGCGGTTTCGCGCGCTCGTAGAGCAGCCTGCCGGCTTCGGTCATGCGCAGGTGGCGCGTGCTCCGCTCCAGCAGGCGGACGCCCAGCCTGCGCTCCAGCGCGGCGACGTGCCGGCTGACATTGGACGAAGGTAGTGCCAGCAGGCGCGCCGCACCCGCAAAGCTCTGTTCATCGACGACGGTGGCATAGATACGGACCGTATTCAGGTCGAGGGCATTGCGCATCATTATCCCGATCGAGGTATGAAAGTCCTGCATTTTTGCATGCTACTTCTCCCATTTGGCTGAATCTAAGATGCCGTCCTGTCTGATCGTTCGCCGCCGGCGACACGTCAGGGCGGATGGAACGGGAGAGTTTTCGCATGGAAATCGGCATCCTTGGCGGCGGCATTGCAGGCTTGAGCGTGGCGCTTGCCTTGCACAAACGGGGGTACAGCCCCCGGATCTATGAGCGCCGGGCGGCGCCGGCGACCCTGGGGGCAGGTGTGACGCTTTGGCCCAACGCCGGCTTCGTGCTGGAGGAATTGGGGCTGCTGCAGGACGTCGCGGCACTGGGCGGCCGGCCGGTGGCGATGCGCAGGCAGGATGCCGCGGGCAATGCGTTGGGCGGCATCGATATCGCGTTGCTGGACCGGACGATGGGATATCCGACCCATACGATCTTGCGCCGTGACTTGCAGACGGTGCTGCTGGACCATGTGGCACGGGCCGGCATCCCGGTGGCATTCGGGCATCGGGCGGTAACGATTGATCTCGAGGCCGACGGCAAAGCCGTCGCGCGGTTCGAGAACGGCGTGAGCATCCGTCCGGGGTTGCTGATAGGTGCCGATGGCCGCATGGACTCGGTGGCTCGCAGGTTCGTCGCGGGGGACTGCACGCCGATTTATCAGGGTTTTGTGAATTGGATCGGCGTGGCGCAGGCGCCGCACGCGCTGCTGAACGATGTTGCGATTCAGGATTTTTGGGGCGCGGGCGATCGCTTCGGTTGCGTGGCGGTCCGACCGGAGCTGGTCTATTGGGCGGCAGCGCAGGCGCGGCCATTGTCTGCCGCGGTACCCGTGGCAGACATGCGTCGGGAGGTCGAAAATCTGTTCGCGGGGTGGCCGGCCCCTGTTGCCGGCATCCTTCGAGCGACGCCCCCACATGCCATTCGACTGATCGCCGTGCATGATCTGGAGCCGCTGCGCACCTGGAGTCGCGCGAATGTGCTGCTGGTAGGAGATGCGGCGCACGCGCCGTTGCCGACATCGGGCCAGGGCGCTTGTCAGGCGTTGGAGGATGCCTGGCATCTGGCGCGATGCCTGGATGGAGGTGACGGCAGCCTCGATGAAGCCTTGCTGCGTTTCGCCGGGATCCGTGGGGCGAAGACCGCGAAGCTGGCCGAACAGGGGCGAGTCCTGGCGCGCGACCTGTTTGCCACGGATCCTGAAACCTGCCGCATCCGAAACGAACGCGCGAAGTCGTCAACCCCCCTGCACGACGTGCAGGCCCTGGCAGCAGCCTGGTCACGGGGTTTGCCGACGTGCGTCGGTGCGGGCGCCACGTCGATGGACGGCCCAGGCTTCGACAGTGTTTATCGCACCTGAAAGGCCGAGTCAGCCCCAACACCGTGCGACGCTGTCGTCCGCAGGTCGCATCGTCGCAGGTACCGCCCCGCTGCCGCGCGATCGCGATCGCGTAATGCGCCGACAGGCCCGCGCCGCCGCTGACGGCGATGCACGCTCAGGCCGATCGAGCCGATCAGGCCGGCGTCACTGATACGCGCACACCCGTGCGTTGTCGTTCACCCAGCAGGCGCCGTCGCGCTTCAGCACGCCCAGGTCTTCCTGCGCATGCGTTTCGGCATCCTCTCCGTTCCACGTGCCCTGCGCCTCGCCGTCGCTGATCGTCACATAGGCGAAATACCTCGAGGCACGGGCACGCGTGTCGGCCGCCCCGATCGAGAACGAGCCGCCTTCGTCGATCCTGACCTCGCACGGGCCGTTCAGATATTTCCTGTGCTTGACTTCGAGCACGCATTTCCCGGTCTTCGCCTGTACCGGGACCGACACCAGCACGGCCGACATGGCGATCGCGAAAAGCACCGTGATTTTCATGTTCATGTGATGAACCTCTCTCAGGTTGGGCAGCGGGATGGGAAACCGGGAAGACCGTCGATCGCCGCGATCGACGCGCCGGCCGCAAAGCCGCACGATATTAACGCGGCCCGAGCGGC
The DNA here is from genome assembly GCA_030151225.1 of Burkholderia sp. Taxonomy (GTDB): domain Bacteria; phylum Pseudomonadota; class Gammaproteobacteria; order Burkholderiales; family Burkholderiaceae; genus Burkholderia. The sequence continues at coordinate 39,674 of JASLEG010000239.1, forward strand.
CCTGGGCGCCGGATTTCCTCCGATAGGCAACCGTCTGCGTCAGCGAATCCGGAACGCGGGAAAAAAGCCCCGCCGAAGCGGGGCAAAGGATGGCGCTCGCTGTCAGACCGGCTTCGCTTGCCGCCGGAACAACGATCGCACCCGCGATCAGAACTTGTGGCGCAGCGCGGCGCGGAACATCAACTGGTGGTTGTTCGACGAATCGCCGATGTTGCCGATCGCGGCCACGGCGGCGGCACCCGTCGACGACGTGCCCGACGCGCGCTGCCATGCGCCTTCCACGTAGACGTCGGTGCGCTTGGACAGCAGGTAGTCGGCCATCAGGCTGAGCTGGTGGAAATGCTGGCCACCCACCGAGGTGCCCTTGGTCGTCGCCACGCTGTGGCCGCTCAGGTAGTCGTAGGCCGCGCTCAGGAAGAACACCGGGTTCACCATCCACTTCGCCGCGAAGTCCACGTTGTCGAAGCGCGCGGTGTGGTCGGCGAAGCTGCTGCTGTTCAGGCCGCCGTACTGCGTGTTCGACCACGAGGTCGTCAGCGACACCGGGCCAATCGTGTAGCCACCGCCCACGATCGCCGTCTGGTACGAGCTGGCGCTCGTGTAGCCGCGGTTCAGCAGGCCCGTCAGCGCGGTGGCGCCGTTCGCGTTGTCGGTGAAGAAGCCCGAACCGGCCGCGGCCGAGGTGGGATTCTTGAAGTATTCGAACGCGCCGCCCAGCATCAGCGGGCCGTTGTTGTACGCCACGCCGAACGAGTAGCCGCTGTTGGCGGTGGCGTTGCCCGCCACGCCGCCCACCGCGTACTCGCCGCCGAACGTGAAGCCCGCGTAGTTCGCGCTCATGTAGCGCACGGAGTTGTTCACGCGGATCGAGTTGGCGGTGTTGTCCAGGTCGCCCGGGTGCACGAACGGCACGGAGCCCGCCTGCGAGCCGGCCGAGGTCAGCGGCTGGCCGAAGTAGAACATCATGTCGTACTGGCGACCGAAGGTCAGGCTGCCGAAGCGATCCTGCTTCATGCCCACGAAGATCTGACGGCCCCAGGCGGTACCGCCCTGCGCGAACGCGCCGGTGTTCATGTTGATGCCCGACTCGAGGGTGAAGATCGCGCGCAGCCCGCCGCCCAGATCCTCCGAACCCGTCAGGCCCCAGCGGCTGCCGTTGATGCCGCTGGTCGAATCGAGGAACGTGCGGCTGCCGCCCGTCGGGCCGCCCGTGTTGCTCGAATACATGATCCCTTCATCGAGAATCCCGTACAGCGTCACCGTGCTCTGCGCGTGCGCGGCGGTGCCGAGCGAACCGAGCGCGATGGCCCCGAGCGTCATTTTCGTGATCGTCTTCATGCAAAAGTTCTCCAATTTATGTAGTAGTGCTACTTTGTACGTCGTGATACGAGCGAAGCGGTTCGCGGGCCCCGGCGAGTCGGGGTCCGTGACATTGAAATGGCTTGGGAGCGCCGGCCCGCGCGCCGTGCGGCGGGCCGGACTTCAGGGTGCGACGTGCGAGGCGCTATCCAGCGCCTTGCACGTCATGCGTGACTCACGACACCGCGCGAGCCTGGGCCGCCGGGCGCACCCGCGAGAACGCCGGGGCGATCAGCAGCAGCGCGATGGCACCCACGATCACGAAGCCGCCCATGGTGGCGATCGCCATGCGGAAGCTGCCGGTGGTCTGCGTGAGCCAGCCGATGATGGTCGGGCCGAAGAAACCGCCGAGGTTCGACACGGCATTCACGAAGGCCAGCACGGCGGCGGCGGCGGTGCCGCTGAAGAACATCGTGGGCAGCGTCCAGTAGGCGGGCATGCAGGCATACAGGCCGATCATCGCCACGCAGAACGCGGACATCGCGATCACCGGGCTGTCGAGGTTGCAGGCGGCCGTCACGAACGCCACGCACGACAGCACCAGCGGCAGGATCACGTCGGACAGGCGCAGCGCGCGGCTGCGGCAGCGGCGCGACCAGAGCAGCATGGCACCGGCACCGAGCAGGTTCGGCAGCGCGCTGAGCAGGCCCACCTGCAGCGTGGACACGTGGAAGGTCTTGATGATCTGCGGCAGCCAGAAGCCCGCGCCGTAGAAGCCGATCACGAAGCACACGCCCGTGAAGGTCACCACCAGCGTGCGCCAGTCGAACAGCACCTTCAGCACGTGCGCGGCGCTGTGCGGATTGCCGTCGGCCAGATCCTCGGCCTGCTCGCGGTCGATCCTCGCCTGCAGCCAGTCGCGTTGCTCCGCCGTCAGCCAGCGTGCCTGCGACGGCTTCTCGAGCAGCCTGCGGTAGGTCACGATGCCGAGCACGATCGCCGGAACGCCCTCCACCACGAACAGCCAGCGCCAGCCGGGAATGCCGGCCAGGCCGTCGAAGCTCTGCAGGATCAGCGACGACACGGGCCCGCCGATGGCGGCCGCGATCGGCAGCGACATCATGAAGCGCGCGATGATCTGGGTGCGGTATTCGCGGGGGAACCAGAAGGTCAGGAAGAACAGCACGCCGGGGAAGAAGCCCGCCTCGCTCACGCCCAGCAGGAAGCGCACCACGTAGAACGAGTTCGGGCCCGCGATCGCCGAGGTGGCGAGCGTCACGAAACCCCACACCACCATGATCCGCGCGAGCCACACGCGCGCGCCGAACTTCACCATCAGCAGATTGCTCGGCACCTCGAACGGCAGCATGCCGATGAAGAAGATGCCGGCGCCGAGACCGTACATGGCCGGCGTGAGGCCGAGATCGTGGTTCATCGTCAACGCGGCGAAGCCCACGTTGGTCCGATCGATGTAACTGACGATGTACAGCAGGAACAGGAACGGGATCAGCTTCGTCGCCGTCTTCCTGAGGACGGCGCGTTCGTCTACGGCTTTCATGTGTGTCTCCTTGCCTGGCGCCAGGTGCGTGTGCGCCCAAATCTTGTCAAGCGTGCTCTGGACGGCCGCCTGGTGTTCGTCGGCCCGCGCCGTCGTGACAGCCAGGGCGCCGGCAGCGGGCGGGTCTCTATCAATGGCGATCGGATCGCCGGGAAAGCGTCGGGGGTTCCTTGCCGCAACCTCCAATATGCGTAATTGATTACGCACAGCGTAAATTCCTTGCAAGCAGCCAAACAATGCTCGAAAACCCGATGAAACAGCACGCCTGGTCGGCTTGCAACATGAAAAATCCGCACTTTACATTGATTTGAAACGATTTTTTACGATAGCTCGCGGCATGACGCGCCTGCAACGTCGTACGGAAGCCGATCCAAGGGTTTCCGAGGATTGTTGTAAGCAGGTTGCGAAATTTACGATTAGCGTAATCTTTTACGCAAATGAGGTTTCCATGTCCGTCACCCAACACCCCGCGGCCAAGCCCCACGCGATCGTCACCGGCGCGGCCGGCGGCATCGGGCGCGCGATCGCCCACCGGCTGGCCGAAGACGGCTTCCACGTGGTGGCGCTCGACCTGAACCAGGCGGCCGTGCAGGGCGTGGCCGACGACGTGCGCGCGGCGGGCGGCTCGGCCAGCGCCCACGCGGTGGACCTGCGCGACGCGCAGGCGCTGTCCGCGCTGGTGGAATCGCTGCCGCGCGTGGACGCGCTCGTGAACAACGCGGGCATCTTCGACGAGCGCACGTTCATGGACCTGACCGCCGAGGATTTCCGTCGGCATTACGAACTGAACGTGGTGGCGCTGTTCTCGCTGAGCCAGATCGCGGCGAAGCGCCTGCCGGCCGGCGGCAAGATCGTCAACATCGCCTCGCGCGCCTATCTCGGCGCGCGCAACCACGCGCACTACGTGGCCGCCAAGGCCGCGGTGGTGGGCCTGACGCGCGCGATGGCGATGGAACTGATGGAGCGCGGCATCCTGGTGAACGCGGTGGCGCCGGGCCTGGTGGACACGCCGATGCTGCAGGCGCTCACGCCCGAGCGGCGCGCCGCCCAGCTCGCGCTGCAGCCCACGGGCCGCGCCGCGCAGCCGGCCGACATCGCCAACGCGGTAGCCTTCCTGGCCTCGCCGCGCACCGATTTCATCATCGGCCAGACGCTGATGGTGGACGGCGGCAAGTCGCTCGGCGGCAGCCTCTGACGCGCTCCGCGCCCCCTTTTCCCGCACCGGGCGCGCCGCGCCCGGCCCGAACCCCGATTCCGGAACCCACGATGTCCACTCTTCATTCCACTCCCCGCATCGCCTTCGTGACGGGCGGCGCCGGCGGCATCGGCGTCGCGATCTGCCATGCGCTGGCCGCCGCCGGCCATCGCGTGGCCGTGACCGACCTGCAGCTCGACGCGGCCCGCAAGGTGGCGGATTCGCTGCCGGGCAGCGGCCACGGCGCGTTCGCGCTCGACGTGTCGAACGAGCAAGCCGTCCAACATGCGTTCGACGCGGTGACGGCCGCGCTCGGCCGCCCCGAGATCCTCGTGCACAGCGCGGGCATCCTGCACTTCAAGCCCGACGGCGACCGTCCGCTGGTGGTGGAAACCTCGCTGGCCGACTGGAAGCGCAACGTCGACATCAATCAGACCGGCTGCTTCCTGGTGTGCCGCGAATACGCGCGCCGCCTGCCGGCCGGCCCGGTGTTCGGCCGCGTGGTGACGCTGTCGTCGGTGGCCGCGCAGCTCGGCGGCTATCGCTCGAACGCCGCCTACATCGCCACCAAGGCGGCGGTGCTCGGCTTCACCAAGGCGCTCGCGCGCGAGCTCGCGCCGCAGGGCGTGACGGTCAACGCGGTGGCGCCGGGCATGATCGACGCGCCGATGCTGCGCCTGTCGCTGCCGCCCGAGAAGGACGCGATGGCGGCCGCGGCGATTCCGCTGAACCGCCTCGGCCTGCCCGAGGACGTGGCGGCGGCGGTCGTGCACCTGGTCAGCCCCGAGGCGGGATATCAAACCGGCACCACCGTCGACGTGAACGGCGGCTACCGGATGCAATGACGGAGACGACCATGCGCAACGAAACGCAGACGCTCGACAGCTATGACGTGATCGTGCTCGGCTCCGGCGCGGGCGGGCTCGGCACGGCACTGGTGTGCAAACAGGCCGGCCTGGCGGTGCTGGTGCTGGAGAAGACCGACAAGTTCGGCGGCTCGACGGCGGTGTCCGGCGGCGCGGTGTGGATCCCCGCGAACGGCCACATGGCCGGCGTGGGCCACACCGATTCGCTCGACGCGGCGCGCCGCTACCTGCGCCAGACGGTGGGCCCGGCGCTGCGCGAGGACATGATGGACGCGTACCTCGAGAACGGCCCGGAGATGGTGCGCTTCATGGAGCGCCACACCGAGGTGAAGTTCGTCGCGCGCCCGGTGTCGCCCGACTACAAGCCCGAGCTCGACGGCGCGATGCCGGGCGGGCGCACCATCGATCCCGCGCCGTTCGACGGCCGCACGCTCGGGCCGCTGTTCGAGCAGTTGCGCGGGCCGCTGTCGAGCTTCCTCGCGCTCGGCGGCATGATGGTCAACAAGAAGGACATCGACGCGCTGCTGGCCATGCATCGCAGCGGCGCGGCGCTCGCGCACGCGCTGCCGCTGCTCGCGCGTTACGGCCTGGACCGGCTGCGCTGGTCGCGCGGCACGCGGCTCGTGCTCGGCAACGCGCTGGCCGCGCGGCTGCTGAAGTCGGCGCACGACGCGGACATCGCGCTGCGCCTGCGCGCCAACGTCACGCGGCTGCTGACCGAAGGCGAGCGCGTGAACGGCGTGACGGTGGAACTCGACGGCCAGACCCGCACGATCCGCGCGCGCCACGCCGTGGTGCTGGCCACCGGCGGGATTCCGCAGAACGCGGCGCTGCGCGCGCAGCTCGTGCCGCACGCGGCGGTGCACCGCTCGATGTCGCCGATGGCCAACGCCGGCGACGGCGTGGCGCTGGCCGCGCCGCTCGGCGGCCACCTCGCCACCGGCAACGCGGGCGCCGCGTTCTGGGCGCCGGTGTCGGTGTTCCGCGACGAACAGGGCCGCGAGGCACAGTTCCCGCACCTCGTCACCGATCGCCAGAAACCCGGCATCATGGGCGTGGATTCGTCGGGCCGCCGCTTCGCCAACGAGGCCACCTCGTATCACGACTTCGTGGCCGCGATGCACCGCGCCAACGACAGCACGCCGTGCGTGCCGGCCTGGCTCGTGTGCGACGCGGTGTTCCTGCGCCGCTACGGCCTCGGCCGCGTGCGGCCGCGCTCGCCGCAGGTGGGCCGCTACCTGCGCACCGGCTATCTGAAGCGCGGCGACACGCTCGAGGCGCTGGCGCGCGCCATCGGCGTGCCGGCCCAGGCGCTGGCCGACAGCGCGAAGCAGATGAACGAGGCGGCCGCCTCGGGGGTGGATACCGCCTTCGGGCGCGGCGCCTCCGCCTACGACCGCTACCTCGGCGACCCGGCGCACACGCCGAACCCGTGCCTCGGCCCGATCGCCACCGGCCCGTTCTACGCCGTGCAGATCGTGCCCGGCGACATCGGTAGCGCCACCGGCATCGAGACGGACACCCATGCGCGCGTGCTGAACGTGTCGGGCCAGGCGATCGCCGGCCTGTACGCGGTGGGCAACGACATGAACTCGGTGATGGCCGGCACCTACCCGGCCGCCGGCATCACGCTGGGCCCGGCGCTGACCTTCGGCTACATCGCCGGACGCGACATCGCGGCCCAGGCCCAGGCCGCCCCGGCACTCGAGAACCAGCCCACGGGCACGCCCTTGCCGCTGCGCGCCCGAACCTTCGCTACGGATACCAAAACATCGTGAACCCGACCCAGGCAACCTCCCCGCGGCTGGCCCTGATCACCGGCGCGGCCAGCGGGATCGGCGCCGCCGTGGCCCGCATGCTGGCCGCGCGCGGCGTGGCGGTCGCCGCCGCCGATCTCGACGAAGCCGGCCTGCAGGCGCTGCGCGAGCAGCTCGGCGCCGACGTGCCGTTCGTGCACGGCATCGTGGACGTGCGCGACGAGGCGCAGATCGCCGCCTTCGTGGCGCGCGTCGAGGCCCAGCTCGGCCCGATCACCGACGTGGTGCCCTGCGCCGGCGTGGCCCGCAGCGCGCCGGCCGAGCAGATGAGCGCCGACCAGTGGGACCTGGTGCTCGACATCAACCTGCGCGGCACCTTCCTGACCTGCAAGCACGCGGCCGCCGCCATGCTGCCGCGCGGCCGCGGCAGCATCGTGTGCCTC
>JASLEG010000399.1 GCA_030151225.1 Burkholderia sp.
CAGCTAATAGCCGAGATTGTCCTTAAGCCGATAATCATACAGTTGACACTGAAGGAGATTGAAATCGGCATAGACCTTAACCTGCTTGACACAATACTCATAGAGTGGGTGACTTTCAACGAATACGAAAAATTGGGCGAACTCGAAATTATCAGCAAGAAAATCGAGATTGCTACGGCAATCGCCGCATTCGGTGAACAAGAGGACGTTAACGGCACCACAAGGCACGCAATACCACTTAACTGGATTATTGACAACTACCTTGACTTCACGCCTGAGCAGAAAAAGGCCATGGAAGACGCGAGAAGGCGAGAGGCTGTTATGCTTGGATTTGACCCAGACGCCACCAAAAAGGAGGAGAAAGAGGGCGAAGGCGGTGAAGGAGGCGAGAATGAGGGCGACGCCGACGAGAACTACACCGATGAGGACCTTGGACTTGACGAGGATGATGACCAAGACAATATAAGCGACAAGGACGACGAGGGCTTTACCAAGTAACTTTTGAGCGAAACAGGATAAAAATGAACAGATTAATATTGGCGTATATAAAAGGATAATACTAAACAATGGCCGCACAGTCAAACATCGAACAACTCCAGGAAAGAAATTTCCTATATATTGTACCTTCCGATAATCCTCTCGTTCGAGTAGAAAATCCCAAAATCATTCAAAATATGATTGACCCCACCACGGGCAATCCATATGAGAATGGGATAGTACTCGAGGGTGAATTCGCTTCTCTTGATGTGTTGAACAACAACAACCGCATCTACACTGAGGAGCAGTATTTGCCGTTCATCGAGGACATCAAAAGGCGTATCTGGAGCCCTGACGGTGTTTTTGGTGAACTTGAGCATCCGAAAGGTTACGCCACCGATACGAACAACGTAAGCCACAAGCTGCTTGACATTTGGTACGACAAGGCCAAAAAGAAGGTATTCGGTATTGTTCTCGTTCTTGACACAGCAAAGGGCAAGATAGTCAAGGAGATTATCAAGTCCGGCGGAAGGATTGGCATTTCGGCGCGTGCAGGCGGTAAGGAGTACAAAAACCCTGACGGCACAATAAAGGCTGAGCTGAAAATGATGGTAACCTTCGATTTGGTTTACCACCCAGGCTTTACTACTGCCCGAATGAGCGTCGTTAACCTGAATGAGAATGACGGCTCGCTTGAAAACACTTTTTCTCCGAAGAAAACATTTACGATATACGAGACAAATCTCGGTAAACTTGACGAGCTCTATGAGTCATACCTCCTTGACAAGGAAAATGACCTGAATTTCCTTGAGTGGGTTGACGACAGGAAACTGTTTGAGAACGCCGGTCCAAAGTTTGAAACTGAGGAGCAGCAGGCACAGCAAAAGCTACAAAACAACCAGAATAACAACGAGGACGAGGTTGAGCAGCAACTTTCTGACGCGGTTGACCAGGACCTTTCCGAGAAGCAGGTCGCCTTTAACGAGGAAATGCAGAAGGCCCAGTTGAGCCTCGGCAGGAAAATGCGGGCACAGGCCAACGCGTCAAAGTCCGCTGGCAAGTACAAAAAGCAGGGCAACTCATACTATGACGGCTCGGCCGGCTTTGTTGGTGCAATGTCTCAGGACGAGGAAGAGGTTGGCTTTATGCAGGAGGATGGTTTCCTTTTTGAGCGCGATTTCAGCACTAAACAAAGAAAGCAACTCGCCAAAGAAGGCAAGGCGCTGCCTGATGGTTCATTTCCGATTGAGAACGAAAAGGACCTTGCAAACGCGATAAAGCTTGTCGGAATGGCGAAGAACAAACAAAAGGCAAAAGCCTGGGTAATTAAAAGAGCCGTTGCAATGGGCAAGATGGACATGGTGCCCGAAAGTTGGGGAAAATAATCTCATTATTTCCGCAGCAATATATAAAAGAACCCCAGTAAAATTAAAATATATATTTTAACAAATTAAAAAAATTTCTATGAACGGAATGATTGACTATCTTCTTGGCAACATCAGCAGTGTCGAGAACGATATAAGACTCCAGGAAACATCCGATGATTTGGATAATCTGGATGAGTCACAACAGTTCCCTCAAAACGCGGATAACTCTGCTTTAAACGAGGATGACGATGATGACCTGCTGAATTACAATCCGCTTACCGAAGACGACGATGACTTAGGCATCGATGACGACGATTTAGGCCTGGATGACGACGATGACCTGGGCATCGTCGATGATGATCTGAACGGTGACGAAGCTGATTTCGATGACCTTAGCGAAGACGAAGGCTGGGACGACCTTGACCTTGGTGTTGATGAGGACACTGACTTTGACGCCCTTACCGAGGACGACACAAGCGATGACTTCGGTTTCGAAGACGACCCGGAAGTTCCGAGCGACAGCGACCTTGAGGACGACCAACTGTTTGAGTCTGAACAAAAACAGCAACAGGAAGACCTGAAACAGCAGCAGAAGAAACAGCAGCAGAACCTGCAGCAAAAGCACCAAAAGGAGCAGCAGCAACTTAAGGAGCAGCAGAAAAAGCAGCAAACCAAACCTGCCGAGGCGCAAAAACAGCAGCAGCAGCTGAAACAGCAGCAGGAAGCCGAAAAGCAAAAG
>JASLEG010000283.1 GCA_030151225.1 Burkholderia sp.
GTGGCCTTGGCGCTGTTCAGCGTGGCGATGTACGGCGCCGGGTCGATCTTGTAGAGGCGCTGGCCGGCCTTCACGTCACCGCCTTCGGTGAACTCGCGGCGCAGCACGATGCCGTCCACCCGCGCGCGCACCTGCGCGACCTGGAACGCATTGGTGCGACCCGGCAGTTCGGAGATGACCGGAACCGATTGCGGCTGGACCGTCACGACGCCCACTTCCGGCACGGCAGGCGGCGGCGCCGCGTCGTGCTTTCCGCAGGCGGCGAGCAGCGCGGCGGCTGCCGCGACAGGAATAAGGCGATAGGAAACCCGTTCGACGCGCATGGAGCGACCTCTATAAGAATCAACGAAACGGCACCGGCCGGCGACGAAGCACCGGTCCCGATGCGGCAAACGCGGGGACGACACGCATCGGCAATACCCGCGCGCGAGGCATGGGCAATACGACGATGCGACGACGGCATCCGCGGCATGGCACATGTCGCGGATACGAAAACTTCAGGACAACCGGGAAAAAGCAGCTTCAACAGACACGCGAACGACTCGCGGCGCTCGTGGCCCCGCCGAATCAGACAAGTCAATCTGACGAGTGGAGCGCGAACGTATCACAAACCGAAAATTGTTGCGTTGAACAAAACTCAGTCCGCCGCTGCCGGCAAGGCTGCAACGCCAGTGCTGGCCGTGCGCATGCTGCGGGCGCTGCGACCGCGTGCCGCATCCACACGTGCCGATGCGGCCTGCAGATCGTCCACCCAGTGCGACGGGGCCTCGCGCGCGGGATTGAAGCCGGCCTGCTCGTAGCGGGCCACGTCCGCCTCGACCTGGGCGCGGGTCGGTTCGGCCGGTGCCTGCGCGAAGCAAGCCGTGGAGACGACGAAACCGGCCGCGACGATGGCGGCCATGCAATGCAACTTCATATTTGGCAACTCCAGAAAGCTCGGTCCGTACGTCCGGACGCAGGCACTGCGTCCGGTGCGGCGTCGGCCAGGTCCGTTGCGGTGGTTCGTGTCCGCGAACCGCTCCGCTCGGGCCTTGATCGGCGCCCGTCTCCCGCGCCTTTCGGCGCTCGCCTCCTGATCCCTGATATCGCGCGCCCGAAGGCCGCGAGGATGATGATGAACGCGTGTCTGACTCGCGACGGCCGGCGCTGCGCGATGCTCCCGCGCGCAACCGTCTTGCCTGCCGTGCGTACCGGACAGCGCGTTCACTTTCCGGCGGAACCGAAATGTAACAGTGTCGCAATTGTTTGATTAGCGGCCCGAAACGGCATGGCCTTATGAGCGTGATTCATCAATCGACACGCGATCACGCGCGGCGACCTCGCTCGCATCGGGCCGGCAAACCCATGCCGCACGCCGTTTCCGCGCGGATGATAGGATGCACCGTCTTTATCTCGTTTTCATGTCCGCTGCCCGGCGGCATCCTCGATGGCACGCGACAATTTCAGCGATCTCCTGGCCTTTCTCGCCGTCGCGCGCGAACGCAGTTTCACGAAGGCGGCCGCGCAGCTCGGCGTCTCGCAATCGGCGCTGAGTCACACGATACGCGGGCTCGAGACGCGGCTCGGCGTGCGGCTGCTGACGCGCACCACGCGCAGCGTGTCGACCACCGAGGCCGGCGAGCGACTCATGCACGTGGCGGCGCCGCGCTTCGACGAGATCGAGACCGAGCTCAACGCGCTGTCCGAGCTGCGCGACAAGCCGGTCGGCCTGATCCGCATCACCGCCACCGATCACCCGGTCAACGCGATCCTGTGGCCGCGCCTGAAGCCGCTGCTCGCCGATTACCCCGGGCTCAAGATCGAGATGTCGATCGACTACAACCTGTCGGACATCGTGGCGCAGCGCTACGACATCGGCGTGCGCTTCGGCGACCAGGTGGCCAACGACATGATCGCGGTGCGCATCAGCCCCGACGTGCGCATGATGATCGCCGGCTCGCCCGAGTACTTCGCGCGCAATCCGGTGCCGAAGTGCCCGCAGGATCTGCTCGACCACGCGTGCATCAACCTGCGCCTGCCGACGCGCGGCAGCCTGTATGCGTGGGAGCTCAAGAAGGGCAAGCACGACGTGCTCGTGCGCGTGGACGGGCAACTGATCTTCAACAGCACGCCGCAGATGGTGGCCGCCGCGCTCGACGGCTTCGGGCTGACCTATCTGCCGGAAGACGAGCTGATGCCTCATGTACGCGAGGGGCGCCTCAAGTGCGTGCTGAAGGAATGGGGCACGACGTTTCCCGGCTATCACGCCTACTACCCGAGCCGCAGGCAATCGTCGCGCGCGCTGTCGCTCGTGATCGACGCCTTGCGGCATCGCGCCTAGGCGCGACGCGGCTCGGATCTCAGATATCGCAGTCGCTGAGGCCGGCCGTCACCACGGCGCCGGCCACCACCTCGGCCGCGCGCGTGCAGGTCAGCGTCGAAAGCGAATGCAGCTCGAATTCGAGCACCGGCGGCACCACCGTGCGCAGATAGTCGATGAAGGTACGCACCTTCGCTTCCAGATGGCGACGTGACGGATACAGCGCGTGAATGCCGTTCGGGCGCATGCGCCAGGCCGGCAGCACGCGCACGAGCGAGCCGTCGCGCAGGCCTTCGAGCGCCGTGGAGATCGGCAGCGGACCGATGCCCATGCCGGCGCGCAGCGCGTCGGACATCGCATCGGCCACGTTCACGACGAACGGCCAGTCGCGCTCGGGCGTGAATAGTTCGGATGACGTAGCACCTTCGAGCTGCCACGAATTCGGCGACGCGTTCGGCACCACGAGCTGCAGACAGACGTGATCGTGCAGATCGGCGATCGTCTCCGGCATGCCGGCGCGCGCGAGATAGGCCGGCGATGCACACAGCACGCTGCAGGTCGTGCCGATGCGTTCGGCCACGAGCGTGGAATCGCCGAGTTCGCTGGCCACCACGACGGCCAGGTCGTAACCCTCGTCGACGAGATCGGGCACGCGTTGCGCGAGCGTCAGATCGATCGTGACTTCGGGAAAGCGCTCGCGGTAGTTCGCGAGCCGCGGCACCAGATAATGACGGCCGAAACCGGAGGTGGCATGCACGCGCAGGCGCCCCGATGGGCAGCGCGCCGCGCCGGAGGCTTCGGCCTCCGCCTCCGCGACCAGGTCGAGAATCTGGCGACATTGCGCGAGATAGCGCTCGCCTGCTTCGGTGACGGCGATGCGACGCGTGGTGCGGTTCAGCAGACGCACGCGCAGTTGGGTTTCCAGCGCGGAAATCGCACGCGAAACCTGCGGGGTGGCCACGTGCGCGGCCTGTGCGGCCTTGGTGAAACTGCCCGTCTCGACGACCTTTACGAACAGGCGCATGTTTTCGAGCGTCGGCATGGCATTGCTCCGGTTATCCCCCCGCGATATCGGTATCGGCGGTGCCGCAAGAGGTTGCGACGAAGCTGCGTATCTTCGCACAGGCATTGATGAATGGCCTTCATAAGCGCATGCGGGAAACCCGGCCTAAAGCCCGCCGGGATGGCGGACGATTCGCGAGCAGTTTCGTCGGCTGAAAAGACAAAACCCCCACTGCATGCGCAGCGGGGGTTCTGAAGGAGGAAGCCTGACGATTACCTACTTTCACACGGGCAATCCGCACTATCATCGGCGTGGAGTCGTTTCACGGTCCTGTTCGGGATGGGAAGGG
>JASLEG010000307.1 GCA_030151225.1 Burkholderia sp.
TGGCTTCGGCCGTCATCGGGCCATTGCCGAATTGCTCCAGCAGTTCAGCGGGGATCGCCGGCAGATCGGCCGGCTTGGCTTTCGGTTTGCGAGGCATACGTCCTCCTTGGGACATGAATATGCCTCGAACACGAAATTACGGACAGGCCCACGAGGACACATTCCTGCTCAGTAAACCGATAAAGCTGGAGTGACTAGCTATGCGGCGGCGAAGGCAAAGATCCCGGGCTTGTCCATGTGAAGCACGCTTTAGGCAAATCGGCTGCGCGGGTGTCGCCGTCGCAGGCGACAATCCGGAACGCTTGAAAAGCGATACGGCGCTCGCCGCGCTCTGTGGCATGAGCCCATTGCAGGCATCTTCCGGCAAAAGGGTCCGACATCGCCCGAACCGAAGCGGCGAGCACGCGGCAAGCAACGCTTCGTGGACCATTGCCATGGTGCGCTTGCGCAGCGATCCGAGAACTCGGGCATACGTCGTGCGCAAAACCAAGGAAGGGATGTCGAACAAGAAAATTCATCGTTGCTTGAAGCGCCATATCGTCGGGGAGTCGTACCCGCTCATTCTCGCCGACTTGGCCGATTCAGCCCGCGCTACTTGACACAGGAGCATCAATGCCGCGATGGAAAGCTTCTTTAGTACCCCCGAGCGTTTGAACCGAAGCATCTATCGCACGAGGGACGTGGCGCGGGCCGACGTGTTCGATTACATCGAGCGCTTCTACAATCCGCATCGCCGACATTCAACACTGAACTTCCTTAGCCCGGTTCAGTTCGAGCAGTGCATGACGGGCCAATTTACCTGTCCGGGAGAACGGGGGCGCCTACAGCATGGTATCCATTTGGCCTGCGACGGCTCAGCGAACGCGCTCGCAGATGCGAGTAGAGCAAGTCCGACAACGAGACCTTCCATCCCATCCTCTGCCCTGGTTGAGCCGGCGCGGCTAGAAATAGCGCCGCGCATTTTGTCTCTATCGATCGAGCCCATCCTCGAAGGTCGCCAAGCTCTGGCGCCGGCGGTCCACGATCAACCGCGTTACATCGGGCCGTGCATAATGCCCAGCCAGATCGAAGTTCTGCCTTTCACGCCGTACCGCGCGATGATCCAGCGTGGCGACGATCAACTCCTCTCGTCCCTGGACGGGCTCCACCACCCAGGCGCCGTCCGGTCCCGCGATGCACGACCCACCATTGGCCAGCATTTCGGGGCAATGCTCGTTGTTCAGCATGGCCGCCACCGGGCTGTCCAATGGCACATCCTCGCGCCTGAGCAGACCGCATACGGCAAGCACGTAGCTGCGTCCTTCCCGCGCGAGAAAGCGTGTGGTGCCCTCCGTATTGCGTACATTGCCTGGCCAGAGAGCAACGTGCAGGTCCTCGCCTTGCGCGTAGAGCGCCGCACGCGAGAGCGGCATCCAATTCTCGAAGCAATTCAAGCCGCCCACCATGAACGGCCCGACCGGGTGGGTTTGCAGCCCGTGGCCGTCACCCGGCGCCCAGCTCAGGCGCTCTTCGTAAGTCGGCAACAATTTTCGATGCACCGAGGCGATACGGCCATCGGTGCCGATATGCACGCGCGAGCAATAAATGCTATGGCCGCCCCGATCCAAGGGGCGTTCGATCACACCGAGCATGACGGCAATCTTGTGCCGCGCGGCGGCGGCGCAGACACCGGCTAATTGTCCTGCCTCCACTTGAACGGCTTGGTCCAGATAGTGCGCATGAATTTCCTTCTGAAGCGGCGACTCGAAGCGCGCGCCATCCGTGTGTTCGATCCAAAAAGGATAGCCGGGCGCCAGGGCTTCACCGAAGGCTACGAAGCCGCAGCCCGCCTGCGCTGCGCGACCGATCCACTCCTCCACCTTGGCCAAGGTGGCCTCACGCTGGAGCCAAATCGGCGCGATCTGCGCCAAGCCGACGGTCAAGCTATCTCTATCCGACATCGCAATTTCCCTCCTTTGACTCATGCACGTTTTGACTGATTTGCATTGTCGTCATCAATTTGTATCGCGATAATCCCCCAAGCCGGAACAGGATTTATGTTTGAAATGCACAAATGAGCACCCATGACACGGCCGCATACCGATGACCCCAAGTGAGCTACATTCTCTGTTGCCCGATCTGGCCACCTTCGCTTCTGTGGTCGAGGCCGGCAATTTCTCGTCGGCCGCGCGGCTGCTGGGTACCACACCGTCGACAGTAAGCCGCCAAATGCAGCGGCTCGAGCGGGCGCTCGGCGTCAAGCTGCTGGAACGCTCGACGCGCAGCCTCCGCCTGACCGAATCCGGTACGCAGGTTTATCACTACTGCCACAACATGGTTCACTCGGCTGCCGATGCGGTCGATACCGCAGGGCATCTCAGCGCCGAGGCACACGGCCGGGTCAGTGTCAGCGCGCCGATTGCCTACGCCAAGAGCGTGGTGCATCCGTTGATCGATGGGTTTCTGCGCGTCCACCCCCGGGTTCAAGTCCAGCTGTTTTTCGAGGATCGCGAGGTCGATCCGGTGCGCGATCCGATCGATCTCGTGCTTCGGCCCACACCCACGCCGCCGCCGGGCTTAATCGCGCGCCAGCTCGGCACCGTACGTTGGTTGCTATGCGCATCGCCTGCTTATTTGCGTGAGCGAGGGATACCGGAAGAACCGGAGGCACTGCGTCAGCACGATTGCTTGCAGCTTGGCGACCACGCCAACGACTGCAAATGGATCTTTCGGCGCGGCACGCAAATGCATACCGTGGAAGTTCACGGACGCTACATCGTCAACGACGTGAGCGCGCGAACCGACGCCACCTTGTCGGGCTGGGGCATAGCCAGCCTGCCGGATTATGCCGTCAAGGATTTCCTGCGTGAGGGCTCTTTGCTGCAAGTGCTGTCCGACTGGTCGTTCGAACCGCGCGTCTACAGCGGTCCGGTCTGGCTGCTGTATCCGCGTAACCGCTTCCTGCCGCTGAAGGTGCGGGCCATGATCGACTGGTTGACGGAAAGGCTATCGAGTTCGTAAATTCAGCAAGCGACGGGTAAGACGGCGAAACTCGCTTTCGCAGGAGCGACATCGGAGAGCATTGCGCAATCGTGGCATGGAACCGGTGATCAATACACTCCGACGCGCCGAGCAGTCTTTATGAAACCGTCTCTTGGAACTCGATCCCCCTCCTCCCTCCCGCATCCCCCAATCAACAATGCGATACTTCGGGCAACAACTCGCAACCCGAACCCGCAACCAGCGCCCCACCAAGTTCCGCCGCCCCCGCTTCAAACCCCGATGCCCACCACCACCCACCCCACCGCCTCCACCCCCACCATCCCGCCCGCGCAACGCCACCGCATCTTCGGCGGCCTGATCCTCGCCATGATCCTGGCGGCGCTCGACCAGAGCATCGTCTCCACCGCGCTGCCCGTGATCGCGGGCGACCTCGGCGGGCTGCAGCACCTCACCTGGGTGGTCACCGCGTTCATGCTGACCTCCACGATCAGCGCCCCGCTCTACGGCAAGCTGTCCGACATGTACGGCCGCAAGCCGTTCTTCGTGGCCTGCCTCTGCATCTTCCTCGCGGCCTCGGTACTGTGCGCCACGGCGCAGTCGATGGTCGCGCTGATCCTGTGCCGCGCGCTGCAGGGGCTCGGCGCCGGCGGCCTCATGACGCTCTCGCAGACGATCATCGGCAGCATCGTGCCGGCCCGGGAGCGCGGCCGCTATCAAGGTCTGATGACGGGCACCTTCGCGCTCAGCAGCGTGGTGGGACCGCTGCTCGGCGGCTTCATCACGAGCCACGTGTCGTGGCGCTGGGTGTTCTACATCAACCTGCCGATCGGCGCGGCGGCGCTGCTGCTCGTGCTGATCTCGCTGCCCGGCATCGCGCGCGGCGCGGCGCGCGCCGTGGACTATCGCGGTGCGGTGCTGATCTGCGCCGGCACGACGGCGCTGCTGCTGCTGCTGAACTCGAGCGCGGCCAGCCTGGCCTCGGGGCGCCCGCTCACGTGGCTCATGGCGGCGGTCGCGGCCGGCGCGTTCGTGCTGCTGTGGCGCGTCGAGCACGCGGCGGCGGAGCCGATCATCGACCCGAAGCTGTTCGTGAACGTGCCCTACGCCACCTGCGTGGCGGCTTCCGGCCTGATGGCGTTCGCGATGATGGGCTCGCTCGTGTTCATGCCGCTGTACTACCAGATGGTGCTGCACCAGTCGCCGCAGGAATCGGGCGCGATGATGCTGCCGCAGGTCGCGATGATGCTGCTCACCTCGTTCGGCGGCGGCCGCCTGGCCACGGCAGTCACCCGCACCGCGAAGCTGCTCGCGCTCGGCGTGGGCCTCGAATGCCTGGGCCTCTGCCTGCTGGCCGTATGCGCGCATGTGGCCGCCGGCGCACCGGCATTCCTCGGCACGATGGCGATACTCGGCGCGGGCATGGGCATCGGCATGCCGAACGCGACGGTGATCGTGCAGAACGCGGTGCCGGATCGCGTGCTCGGCGCGGCCACGGCCACGATGGCCTTCGTGCGCTCGCTCGGCGGCTCGTTCGGCGTGGCGGTGTCGGGCGGCATCATGAGCTTCGTGCTGAACCGGCAGATCGCCGGCCTGCCGGGCAGCATCGACACGCAGGCGCTGCTCGATCAGGGCATCTCGGCCATCGCGCGGCTGCCGCTCGCGCAGCAGGCGCAGATCGTGGACATCTACCGCGCGGCGATCGGCACGAGCCTCGTGGCCGGCGGCGGCCTGATGTTCTGCGGCTTCCTGCTGGTGCTGCGCCTCGCGCTGACCCCGGCCGAGAAGCTCGTCGGCGCGGCTTGACGCTGAGCACTGCTTCGCATATCGGCGTCCCGCTTCGCACGGCGGCGCACGACGCCCCGGCCATGCGCATACAGTCCCCCCGGTAACAGCCAGCCCCTGCCTTGGCGCATCCTCGCGCCAACGGTCGCCAGCCCTCTCCCGAACCCCGGAACCGCCCGCGTTCGTCCGATCGTCCCTCGCGCCGATGGGCGCGCGCCGCCGTTCCCATCGCACGGATCAACATGCAATCCATCCGCAACGCGTTGCGCGGGCCCGGCTATCGCCGCCTGCCCGACGAAGAAGCCGCCATCGGCACGGCCGAAACCGACTCGCCCGCAGCTCCCCGCCCATCCACCTCGGGCGCGCCGATCGAGCTGCAGCAGCTCGGCACGCGGCCCGCCCCGCCGCGCCGCGCATCGGGCACCGACGCCACGCCGGCCGCCACGCCCGAGCCCGGCGCGCTGAAGGCCCGGCTCGCCGCGCAGCGCGTGCTGCCCGGCACCTACCGCTGGGGCACGGCGGCCAGCAAGACGCTCGCGGCCACCCCGCATCTGGTCTACACGGCGGCCTGCTCCGCGCTCGGCGCGGCCGCGATGTACTTCGTGCAGAAAGGCATGGCCAGCGAGCGCGACAGCGCCGTCAATTCGGACACGGCGATCGGCGCGCCGATGGGCATGGCGGCGATGGGCGTGCTGCCGTTCGCCCTGAGCAACCTGAAATCCTTCCTCGACAAGGTGCACAAGGCAGTCGCGGAAGACGCCTATATCTCGCCGGTCAAGGCGATCGCGATGAATCACGAGATCTTCAAGGCGTGCTCGGCCGTGGAGATGAAGGACAAGCCGGAGTGGATCACGGGCCCGTGGAAGGCGCTGGTCACGCTGGTGGAGCGCCTCATCGCGGACGCCTCCACGCAGGAGGACAAGGGCGTGGGCCCGATCGACACGGAGCGGATCGAGCGCCTGATGCGCTGGAACGAGGATTTCATCGTGTGTCGCCCGTCGGGCAATCACCAGGTCGAGGGCTGGAAGACCGAGGAAGGGCGCGAGGCGCTCGAAGCGGAACTGGACCGCAAGCTCTCGCTGGCCGACGATCGCGACCGCCAGTTCGTGAAGAATCTGGCGCTGCGGCTGGCCGCGAACTCGGTGGAGCTCGAGGGGCGCACCGATCCGCCGTCGCGCATTCAATGCATCTTCGAGGGCTCGCCGGGCACCGGCAAGGACTACGCCGTGTACGAGGCGCTCGAGAAGACGCTCGGCATTCCCGTGATCGAGATCGACGTGCCCACCAAGGAGAACGGCGGCTTCCAGGAGCTGCTGCCGAAAACCTGGGATGCGGTGAACCAGACGCAGTACGCGACCAGGGACGCGGACCTGCTCGGCAAGATCATCGCGGGCCTGATCCGCGCCCAGTCGGAGAACGTGATCTTCTACTTCAACGAGGTGAACGCGCGCGATCCGGCCACGATCGACGGCTTCAAGCGCCTGCTCGATCCGGAGAAGAAGTTCATCGAGAACATCCCGCTCGGCACGAAGTTCGACACCTCGCGCATCACCTTCATCCTGTCGCTGAACGCGGGCGAGGGGAACAACATCACGGACGATCCGGCGATCCGCAGCCGCATCATCACGCACCGCTTCGCGCCGTCCACGGCGGCGCTGGTCGAAAAGCAGGCGCTCGCGGCGTTCCGCGACAGCGCGGATTCGTACCGCCTGCCGATCAAGGGCGGCAGCGGCCCGGTGCTGTCGCCGGCGCGGCAGGCCACGCTCGAGCGCGGCTTCATGGCGGTGCTGCCGACCCTGGTCGAGCAGCACCGGCTGACCGACGAAGGCGCGCGCGTGCCGTTCGCCGGCGAGCTGACCGGCCATCTCGCCACGGCGCTGCGGCACGGCGACGAGGGGCTGTCGCTCGATGCCGTGAAGCAGCTCGTGATCGATCATTACGAGGCCGAGCGGGCCTTGCCGAAGAAGAACGACGCGGCCGGCGCGGCGTGAGCACGCCGGTGCCGCTGCACACGCCTCACGGCGTCTGCAGCGCCCCGTCGCGCAGCCGCGTCTGGGTCCAGGTGGTGACCGTGTTCTCGCACGGGTACTTCGCGGCCTCGGCCTCGTTCAGCTCGACGCCGAGACCCGGCCGGTCATTCGCGTACACGTAGCCGTCGCGGAACTCGGGCAGCCCCGGGAACACGTCGAGCAGCGCCTCGCGCGGCCCCTTCAGATCCTGAATCACGAAGTTCGGCGGCTCGGTGCCCGACCACTCCTGCACGCCGAAATTGCGCGAGGCCAGATCGATGTGGATGTTGGCCGCGTGCGCGAGCGGCGACATGTCGCCGGGGCCGTGCCAGGCGGTGCGCACGCCGAACTGCTCGGCGAAGATCTGCAGCTTGCGCCCGGCCGTGATGCCGCCGATCTGGCTCAGGTGCACGCGCACGAAATCGATCAGCCGCTCGGTGATCAGGAAGCGCCACTCGTAGGGATTGTTGAACAGCTCGCCCTGCGCGAGCGGCGTGGTGGTCTTCTCGCGCAGCTGGCGCATCCACTCGCCCTCCTCCAGCGCGATCGCGTCCTCGAGGAAGAACAGCTCGTATTTCTCGAGCTCGCAGGCGAAGCGGATCGCCTCCACCGGCTTGAGCCGCTCGTGCACGTCGTGGCACAGCTCCACGTCGAAGCCGATCCGGCTGCGGATGCCGTCGAACAGCTTCAGCGTGTCGCGCATGTACTTGCGGCTGTCGAGATAGATGCCGTCGGCCGCGCCCGCCGGCGCGCTGCCCGGCGCGGCGCCGAACCCGCCGCCGCCGTAGCCGCCGCTCTGGCAGCGGATGTGGGTGATGCCCTGCTCGCGATAGCGCTGGATGTTCTCGCACAGCTCGGCCAGGTCGCGGCCGTCGGCGTGGCGATACACGGGCACGCCCTCGCGGCACTTGCCGCCGAACAGCTGGTACAGCGGCATGTTCGCGAGCCTGCCCTTGATGTCCCACAGCGCCATGTCCACGCCGGAGATCGCGTTGTTCTCGATCGGGCCGTGGCGCCAGTAGGCGTTCTGGTGCATCAGCTGCCACAGCTCCTCGATCGCCTCGGCATCGCGACCGATCAGCAGCGGCCGCAGGTACTGCTCGATCACGCATTGCACGGCCACGTGCCGGTAGGCGAAGGTCGCGCAGCCGAGGCCCACCAGCCCCGGCTGGTTCGTCTCGATCTTCACCACGATCAGGTTGATGCCCTCGGGGGCGGTCAGCACGACCTTGACGTCGGTAATCAGGATGCTCATGTCGATACGGGTTTCCAGTCTGTGGGTCGAACGTCGGGGCGCGTGATCGGGCTCCGGCACATCAGGTGCGGCGCAGCGAGCCAGCCGACTCGCCGGCCTCGTGCGCCTCGGCGCGGCCCGGCACCCTCATCATCAGCACCACGGAGGCGAGCAGCGCCACGGCCATGAAGATGTAGGACGCGGACGGGCTGCCGTTGGCGCCGTTCAGATAGCCGACCACCCAGGAGCCGAGGAAGGCGCCAAGCGCGCCGCTCGAATTGATGATGCCGATCGCGCCGCCCAGCACGTTGCCCGGAATCAGCTCGGGTACCAGCGCGAAGAACGGCCCGTACGGCGCGTACATGGTTGCACCCGCAATCACCAGCAGCACGAACGACAGCCAGAAGTGGGTGCTGCCCACCAGGTAGGACGCCACCAGCGCGACGGTGCCCACCAGCAGCAGCGGCCACACGAACAGCTTGCGGTTGCGCGTGCGGTCCGACGCCCACGACGCGAGCAGCATCAGCACGATCGCGGCCAGATACGGCACGGCGGCCAGCCAGCCCACCGACACGATGTCGATCGTGGCGGCCGATTTCAGGATCGACGGCAGCCACATGATGAAGCCGTACACGCCGATGCTCCACAGCGCGTGGATCGCGCAGCACTTGAGCACCACCGGCGAGCGGAACGCGGCCCGATAGTCGCGCACCGGCGCGATGTGCGCCTGCTCGGCCTTCAGGCGCGCGGCCAGTTCGGCCTTCTCGGCCTCGCTCATCCACGGCGCGTCGGCCGGCCGGTCCTTCACCGTGAACCACCACACCCCGGCCCAGGCCAGCGCGGGCAGGCCCTCGAGCACGAACATCTCGCGCCAGCCGAAGCTGTGCACCAGGTAGCCCGACACCACCGACATCCACAGCACCGTCACGGGGTTGCCGAGGATCAGGAAGGTGTTCGCGCGCGAGCGCTCGCTGCGCGTGAACCAGCGGCTGATGTACATCAGCATCGACGGCATCACCGCCGCCTCCACCACGCCGAGCACGAAGCGCAGCGCCATCAGCATCGGGATGTTGCTGACCATGCCGGTGGCCGCCGCGCACAGGCCCCACAGGATCAGGCTCGCGAAGATCAGCTTCTTCACGCTGTTGCGCTGCGCGTAGATCGCGCCCGGCACCTGGAACAGGCAGTAGCCGAGGAAGAACAGCGAGCCGATCAGCGAGGACATGCCGTGCGTGATGCCGAGGTCCTTGTCGATGCCGGCCGCCGAGGCGAAGCCGTAGTTCGCGCGGTCCAGATACGCGAGGCTGTAGGTGATGAAGATGATGGGCATCAGATACCACCATCGTTGCGGTGCCACGGGTTTGACGCTGTCCATGATGTCTCCGGTAGGTGCGTGCTGCTCGCCGGCCGCTGGTCTGGTGTTGTTGGTGCGGCGCGACGGGTACGGCGCGATACGAAAGATCGGGCGACGACCGCCGGGCTCAGAGCACCGACAGCCAGCCGCCGTCCACGTAGATGATCTGGCCGTTCACGTAGCTCGAGGCCGCCGAGGCCAGATACACGGCCGTGCCGACCAGCTCCTCGGGCTTGCCCCAGCGCTGGGTGGGGTTGCTGCTGCGCACCCACGCGTCGAACCCGGCGTTCTCGATCAGCGGGCGGTTCATGTCGGTCAGGATGTAGCCGGGGCCGATCGCGTTGGCCTGGATGTTGGCGGCGGCCCATTCGGCGCTCATCGCGCGCGTGAGCATCTTGATGCCACCCTTGGCGGCCGTGTACGCACCCACCGTGGGACGCGCCGCCTCGCTGGTGAGCGAGCCGATGTTCACGATCTTGCCGCCCGTGCCGCGCGCGATCATGCGCTGCGCCGCCTGCTTCGCCACGATGAAGGCACTCGTGAGATTGGTGTCGATCACGCGCTGCCAGTCGCTCAGCGCGAGTTCCACGAGCGGTTTGCGGAACTGGATGCCGGCGTTGTTGACCACGATGTCGATCGCGATGCCGGCCGCGTCCCAGTGCGCGAACGCGTCGGCTACCGCAGCCTCGTCGGTCACGTCGAAGGCGCGGCCCTGCGCGTCGTGGCCGCGCTCGGCGAGCCGCGCCACGGCGGCGGCCACCGTATCGGCCTGGGTACCGTTGAGGATCACGCGGGCGCCCGCCGCGGCGAGCCCTTCGGCCAGCGCGAAGCCGATGCCGCGCGCCGAGCCGGTGACGAGCGCGGTGCGGCCGCCGAGGTCGAACAATGAAGTCATGTGCCGGGTTCCTTTCGATGATGCGAGATGCGTTGATCGGGATGCGGGCGCGAACGCGCCCCTCGCGTGCGTCGCCGCGTGCGATCTCGGTGATACGGAGTCCTTCTGGATCAGCTCACACGGGCCTGCCGGCGACGGGCTTGCCGGCGACGGCGCGCTGCAGGGCCGCGCGATCCTCGAAGTCCTTCTCGGCGCGCCGGATCAGCACCAGCGCCGCGGCCTCGGCCGCCGCCTCGTCGCCCTGCTCGATCGCGATGCACAGCGCCTCGTGCATCGGCAGCGAGCGCGCGGGGCCGCCGGCGATCTCGGAGCTGAGCGCGAAGCTCGTCTCGAGGATCGACGACAGCGCGTTCTGCATCTGCTGCACGAACTGGTTGTGGCAGGCGGCCAGGATCGCGCCGTGGAAGGCCAGATCGGCCGGCACGTAGGGACCGTCGCCGGCCACCGCGCGCGCCATCGCAGCGTAGGCGCGGCGGATCGCGAGGCGGTCCTCATCGGTCGCGCGCTTCGCCGCCAGCCGCGCCGCGTTCGGCTCGATGATCTGGCGCAGCTCCATCAGATCCTGGATCAGCGCGTCGTCCAGGGCGCCGGCGCGTGCGCGCCAGTGGATCACGTCGGGATCGAACAGCTGCCACTGCGAGCGCGGCAGCACGACGGTGCCGTAGCGGCGGCGCACCTGCAGCATGCCCTTGGCCGACAGCGACTTCACCGTCTCGCGGATCGTGATGCGGCTCACGTTCCAGTGCTCGGCCAGCGCGTCCTCGGACGGCAGCACGTCGCCCGGGGACAGCTGCCCCGAGCAGATCTGCTCGCCCATCTGGTTCAGTACCTGCCGGTGCAGGGTCGCCATGAATCTCTCCAGGTCATACGTATGATGTAGAAAGATAGGCGCGCGCGTCGCCCCCCACAATCCGGGTTGTCCCGAGGCTTCGTCAATGTGTACCGTGTTCGGGCAGCAAGGCTGGAATGGCCGGCGTCGGGCCTCCACGCACTGGCGAAGGACCGTGTCTCGATCGGTACCGGCAGCCCGCGCACTCGCGCAACAGCCCGGCGGCGTGGGCGGTTCGCCGCTCGCGGCGGTGGCGATCGGCCAGGCCGGCGTGACCGTGCACGCCGGCATCGAGGCCGTGATGTTCGCGGTGTTCATCTACGCGGTGGGCTACGACTCGGGACCCGGCATCTTCAATTCGCCGATCGCGATGGCGCTGTTTCTGGCCGTGTCCGCCCTGCTCACCGTGCTGGTGCGCGCCAGGCTGTTCCACCTGAACAAGGGGTTCGCGCCGGGCTCGCGGGCGGCGCGCTCACCCAGTCGGCCATCATCGGCACGGCCGGCGACGCGATCGCGCGGCGCGGCCTGCCGGCCGCTCAGGCGCCGCCGAACTGCTCGCCCGGCTCTTCCGTGCCGTCCGCGCGCCAGTAACGCCAGTTGCCCGATTTCTCGCCGCCGCGATACGTGCCCTCGGAGGCCAGCGTGCCGTTTTCGTGGAA
This sequence comes from Burkholderia sp., assembly GCA_030151225.1. GTDB lineage: Bacteria > Pseudomonadota > Gammaproteobacteria > Burkholderiales > Burkholderiaceae > Burkholderia. The sequence goes on from JASLEG010000307.1 coordinate 11,745, forward strand.
GTCGCGCCACACGCCCTCTTCCTTGCCGTCGGCATAGGCGCCCTCGGAGGCGGGCGTGCCGTCCTCGTAATACGCCACGAAGAAGCCGTGGCGGATCCAGCGGCTGCGGTCGGGCGCCAGCACACGCGCATAACGGAACTTGACGGCACCGGATTCGTGGGGAATTTCCGCGATGTCGATTTCGTTGTGGTCGGTCATGGTGTCGGCGGTGAGCGTGTTGATCGGGTAGTGAGGCGACTGGAATGCGCCTGAAGGCGCCTCGCAAACTTAGCATGAAACCGTGCCGTGCCTTCGTGCCTGCGCAAGCCACGTGAAGATCGAGGATCAGGGCAGCGTCTCGATCGGCGTCGACCAGAAACCGCCGGCGAAATACTTCGCCTGCGTGACCATGGACGACGACGGCGCGCACGGTGACTGGAACGTGCAAGCCGGCGCCACGCACGCGCAGACGGAACTCGGCGTGCCCAAGCGTCAGGGCGCGTGCCGGGTGAACGACACGGCACGGGTGTGCGTGTATCAACAAGGTGCAGCGAGCATCTCGAGGCTGGCGAGCCGGCGAGGCCGTGGATCGCTCCGGCCAGTTGCCCCGCGACACCGGCCACGCCGTCGGCGTCGTCACCGGGATTGGCGGCAAGCAGCACAGCGTCGGCGAAATTGTCGGTGCGCGAAATACTCCACAACGCGGCCTCGAGTGTGTCGACCACGCAGGTGGACGAGCGAATCTGCTGGCGGGCCTTGTCGCGCTACTCGCCGGCGTTGACGATCCGCACACGCGGCGGCAGCGACGCCATCTTCGGCGCGAGCACGGCCTCGCGCGACGCACCGCGCAAAGCGCGATGCAGTTGCATGGCGAGCAGCTGGCAGCACGACACGACTTCGAGGCTGCCGTGCGTGATCCGGCTTTGTGACGCGGCGCACGGCCAGGCAGCCCGCAAGGATTCCCGCTCCCGGATCGCGACCGGCGCGACCCGCACCAGCGAGCCGTTGCCGGCGGTATCGGGATGCGTGTTGCCGTGCCACTTGCCGTCGGTCGCCTCGATCCCCTCGATGGCCGTGCGCGTGGCGTGCCCCACACCGAAGCTGCGACCGGGCACGCTGTCGTGTCCGTCGCGATACCAGCGCACCGGCAGCCGGCCGAACCCGCGCGCAAAGCGATCTGCATCGGCCAGCAAGGCCTCGGCCAGGCACCGCGCCATGCGGGTGTCGCCGGTCCATTGCCCGGCCTCGAGCCCGAACGGGCCGCCCCCACCATGTCGCTCACCGCCTGCGCATCGTGCGGCAGGCTCTCCAGCGTCGCACCGATCGCATGGCCGACCGCCAGCCCGAGCAGCGCGCCACGGGCCGATCACGCGCCGCCAGCGGCGGATGACGATGCGCGTAGTGCTCGGACACGCACTGGACGCGTTCGCTGTCGGTGGCCTTCGGATCGATCATGGCGTGCTCGGGAGTCCGAAACACGGCCCGTACCCGTATCGATCGAGGTGCGGGACGTGCCGTGACGCACGATACCCCGGCCTCCGCGCGCGCCGCTCGACACGCCGCCGTCAACGCGAACGGCCTGAAGCCTCGCGCCCGAATCAGATGCGCCACCATCACGCTGAACACCATCGTATTGAGCGCCTTGACGACCAGCGTGCGCGGCAGGGCCGCCTGCAGGCGTTCGGCCAGGCTGCCGTCTGCATGAAGCAGGTCGCCGGGCATGCCGTCGGGCTGGCGCGTGGTCGCGTTCGAGACGTCGAGCAGGATCTTGCCGGCCAGCGCGTTGCCCGGCGACGTCAGCGCGTCGAGCGCCACGTCGCCCGGCATCGCGTTGATCACCAGGCCCGCCCCTGCCACTTCGCGCGCGCCGCCTGCGGATCGCGATGCCCGATCGTGATCCGATGTCCCTTGCCGGCGAGCGCCACCGCCAGCGTCGTGCCGACGCGCCCCATGCCGAGAATGCCGATGTCCATTTCGTTGTCCTTGTCGATTGAAGGATGTTTGCGAAATGCCGCGGGTGTCGAGCTCGGCCGATCTGCTTGAGCACGTCGATGCAGGCGCGTGTCGCCGTGTACAGGGCTTGCGTCGAGGGCTCGCAGACGGCGGTCAGGACCGGCAGGTTGTCGCGAATCAGGGTGGCGCTCACGCCCCACGAGCCGATGCCGTGAACGTGATTGATGTTGCCTTCCATCGGATCCCCCCCCCACCACTCGCCGGCCGGCAAGGCGCCGCCATCGAGTTCGTCCTCCACCCAGGCCGCCTCGGGGCGGGCCTGTTCGAGCCTGGTACGCAGGACCTCGAGCGAGCGTCGATCGTTGTCGTGAATCACGCGCACGACCTGCCCGAGCGTCGGCGGCGTGCGCACCCTCGCATCGAAATGCGCGAGCATGGCCGCGCCCGCCTGCTGCACCGCCGCTGCCACCACGTCGAGCAGGATCTCGTCACGGGTCGAGCCGCACGCGCGCGCGCTGCTCGGCGCCCTGCGCCGGAGCTCACCGAACGTGCGCCTGCGGCTGCTGTCCGAGGCCGCGGCGGATCAGCCCGCAATGCGCCACGGCGACGTGGATCTGCACATCGGCTCGGAGGTGCCCGCGCATCCCCTCGCGCAAATGAAGCTCACGGCGGCGCGCCATGCGTCGGCGGAACATCTGATCGTGTCGCGCCGTGGCCGACTGAAGGATCCGGTGGACGATACGCTGGCCGAGGCCGGGCTCGCGCGACGTGTCGTGGCGTCCGCGCCGACGGCGGCCGCTGCCGTGTGCATGGCGAGCACGTCGGACCTGCTGGTGGGGGTGCCGCGCGAGGCCCGTGCCGCGATGGCGGCGGTATTCGGCTTGCGCCTGTCGGCCCTGCCGGTGGGCGTGGCGCCGCTGCCGGTCATCGGCAGCTGGCACGCAAGGCATCACGGCGATCGCGCGCATGCCTGGCTGCGGGAGGAAACCGGGAAGCTGGCGCGGGGGATGTGGGAGGGACGGGGGCGCATGCCGACGCAGGCGCTATCCGCGTCCTCACCTCGTTCTCGATGGCACGCGCGCCCCGGCAAGTCCGAGTCGGACTACCTCAGGTTCTTGTCGTTCCGGCACGCCGACACGGGCTTGAGCTTGCCGCCGAAAATCCTGACGATCCGCATCGCCTGCCGGTTGGTTTCGACGCTCAGGCAGCCGCAGGCGTCTCCCTTGTTCGTGGGCGGCATGCGATCGAAGCCTTCAGCATCGGGAAACGAGCCGGAACCCGAAGCGCCGACGATCTGCCAGGTACCATCGCGATCCTGCAAGGTCAGGCTCGACGGCATGTCGTTCTCGATCCAGCCGCAACGGAGCACGGCGGGGCCGTCGGATGCCAGCGCGCGCGACGTATCGGTCGGCGCCGTTTGCGCATCCGGGGTGCCGGTGACGTCGGGCGTGGCCGACGCGGCCGTTGCCACCTCCGGCTGCACTGCCGGCCCGGCAGGGGGCTCGGCGGCGCTCGACGCAGGCTCGCCCCCCGTCAGTTGCCGGATCTCGTCGTGATCGGTCGTGTCCGGCGATGCCGCAGGCGTGGCATGGCATGTCGGGCTCTCCAGTTCGTGCATCCGGGCATTCCCGGGGAAATCGTCATCCGGCAATTCGACCTCTCGTGACGAGAAGAGATGTCGAGAAAAGAAATTGGGACGCAGATCCCCGAGATAATCGGCGTGCTTGCGGAGCAGCGCCTGCAATTCGTCGTAATCGGCTTCCCCGTGACATTGCACGTAGGCCGCCTGTTTCTGTTTCAGCAATTCGAGTTTGGCTTCCTCGAGCGCGACCTTGCCGCGAATCAGCATGTCCCGACACTTCACGGACAGGTCGCCCGAACACTCCTGTCGGTATTCCATTGCGAGCTGGCTGTACTCGTAGCGCTTGCTGCACGCGGTCATCAGAAGACAGGTCAGGCCCACCGTGATCCCTATCGAGACGATCCTCTTGCTTGCGATCATGTTCTGGTTGTTGTGTGGCGTCGACTGACGGGCGGCTACCCGATGCCGATCATTTTGAAGAAATGGCCCCATCTAGCGATCCCGCAATTCGCATCGAGCGCGTCGCCGGCCATGCCGAATGCGCACGTCGTGATCCCCGCATGCGCAAGCGGGTAAACGGCAATGAAAGCCAAAGCTTGAGATCCGGACCGAAGAAAACCGAATACGCCGCCAGCCATCGCTGCCGCGCCGAAAAAGCCCGGAACGCCACGACCTGCCCGCTCCCGACCCTGGCCGATTTCGGAAACGCGCGGCTTTCAGGGTTTGGGGGGGTGGGTCATGCCCGTGGATTGGGCCCACCCCATGACAGCCGGAGCCTGCCGATGCACCTGAATGCGCACGGCGCCGACACGATCCGATCGTGTAATGACACGCCCGCTTTTTCCAACGTACACTCCCGGGCAATTCATCAGGAAAAGACCCGGAGATCCATCTCCCACGCCATCGCGAAAACGGCCCGACCATCGCATCATGCGCCGTTCATCCCGATCCTCGAAAATGCGCAACATCGCCGAATAAAACACATCGACATGAAACGATTCCGCATCCTCGTCACGGGCCTCATGCTGATCTCCGGTGCCACGATCGCGTCCGCGGAGGAAAGCAGCGGCAGCGCATGCCGCGCCAGCACGCCGCCGCAACTGGCCGGGCAACCCGCGCGCTGGCTCGGCCCCTGCGCGAGCGGCGCGGCCGACGGGCTGGGCGTGATGCGGGTCGGCACGGCTCAGCCGTATCGCTTCTTTCTCGGCGAAATGAAGGCCGGGCGGCCGGTGCGTGGATTGCTGAAGGTCGACGGCGGTTGGCAAACGCTCGGCCACGCCATCCCGCCATCGAAGCCGGAAGACGGCATCGATCCGGTCGCGCGAGACAACGACGCCATGTTCGAGCTCGGCGCCCGCGCCGCGCAGGCCACGGCGAAACGCTTCTCGGCGCAAGGCAATCGCCAATCGGCCGCCTATTACGAGCGGCTCGCCAGGGAGGTGACCGACGGCATGCCCGAATAATCGGGCAACGACCGTCGGCTTCGTCGAATCGGATGAAACCGGTTCGACGAAAGACCGAATACCGGGCAGCATGCCGCAACGACTCTTTCAGTCGTCCGGTTCACGCGCCTCGTTCCTGAGGAAACATCACGCCCGAAGCAAATCGCGCGATGGCATTGCCGCCTCGCGGAAATCGCCCGGCTCGGCGCCCGCCCCCGCAGGCGAGCCTCACACCCCGGGGTAATGCCCCGCAGCGATGTCCTCGAGCAGCGTCGAATGGGTCGGCACCCAGCCGAGCAGCGCACGCGTGTGCTCGCTCGACACCGGAATGTCCGCGCCGAAGAACAGGCTCATCCAGTCGAAGCGCGCCTGAGCCCGATCGGCCGGAATCGACTCGACCGGCACGCCCAGGAAGCGGCCCAGCCCGGCCGCGATCTCGCGGGCCTCGATCCCCTCCTCCGCCACGGCGTGCAGCACCGCGCCCTGCGCCGGCACCTTGTCGATCGCGAGGCGCACCAGCTTCGCGGCATCGAGCCGGTTCACGCCGGGCCAGCGGTTCTTGCCCTCGCCGATATAGGCCGACGCGCCGTGCTCGCGCGCGATCTTCGCCAGCACCGCCACGAAGCCGTGATCGCCGCCGGCACCGTGCACGGTCGGCGCGAAGCGCACCACGATCGGCCGGATGCCGCGCTCGGCGAGGCCCAGCGTGTAGGCCGCGTTGCCGAGGCGCGCATGGCCGCTCGCGTCGGGCATGTCGGCCTCGGTGCCGAGCCGCCCCGGGGCGAGCCCCAGCGTGCCCGATGCGATCAGCAGCGCTGCGCCCGTGCCCTGCAGGACCTCCGCGAAGGTTTCGATCGCCGCGCGATCGGTCTGCGCGGCGGCCGCCATCTGCGAGAAGTCGTGGTTGTAGGCGAGATGCACCACGCCCTCGGCCTGCGCCGCCGCGGCGCGCAGGCTGGCCGTGTCGTCGAGGCTGCCACGCACTACCTCCGCGCCCAGCTCGCGGATCCGCGCCGCGGCCGCGTCGCTGCGCGCGAGCCCCAGCACCTGATGGCCCGCTTCGATCAACTCCGTGACGCTGGCCGAACCGATCCAGCCCGATGCACCGGTGACGAGAACACGCATGACGAACTCCTCTGTGATGTCATTAAGTGACATCAGTATAGCGATATGATGTCACACTGTGTCAACACTTTTCCGAGGTCGTTCATGGGTCGTTGGGAACCCAATGCGGAGCAGCGCTTTCTGGTCGCCGCCATCGAGTTGTTCGCCGAGATCGGCTTCGAGGGCACCACCGTGGCCGCGATCGCGCAGCGCGCGGGGCTGACCGCGCGCACCTTCTTCCGCTATTTCGCGGACAAGCGCGAGGTGCTGTTCAAGGGCTCGGAGCAGTTGCAGAACGGCATGGTAGGCGCGCTGGCCGCGGCGCCGGCCGGCGCCTCGCCGGTCGAGGCGGTGAGCGCGGCACTGGTGCAGGCGAGCGACTTCTTCAACGAGGACCGGCGTGCCTACGCGCGCATTCGCTACGCGGTGATCGCGGCGAACCCGGAGCTGCACGAACGGGAGCTGATCAAGCTCGCGACGCTGTCGGCCGCGCTGGCCCAGGCCCTGCGCGAGCGCGGTGTGCCGGAGCCCGACGCGAGCCTCGCGGCGGAGGCCGGGATCGCGGTGTTTCGCGTGGCCTTCGCGCAATGGATGAACGAATCGGAGCGGCGCAGCTTCGCCGAGCTCGCGCGGGCCTCGCTCGCGCGGCTGGGGGCGTTGACGGCCGGGTGAGGCGCCAGGCGCGGCCGCTGCATTGGCGAATTGCGGCGCGAGCGCACGGCGATCGGCCTCCCAGCGGGTCCACGCGTCGCCGTCGTGCAGCGTCGGGATCGTCACCAGTTCGCCCGCGTCGAGTCCCGCCAGCGCGGCATCCACCAGCACCGCGGCCGACATCGTGCTGGCCGCCTCCTTCTGCTTCGCGTAGCCGGCCACGTCCCAGAACTCGGTGGCCTAGGATTTCGAAGCACTGTACACGCCGTTCAGCATTTCCACCGCGATGCCCACCACCGAAGCGATGTTGACGATGGTGCCCGTGCCGCGCTCGACGGATCGACGCGACCGAGCCCACGCCCGCGTTGTTGGCCAGCATCGTGATGCGAGTGTCCCCGCGCAAAACGCATTCGACCTTCGCGAGCGCGGCCTTGTCGTTGAGGTCGGCGGGCAGCGTCTCGATCGCGCGGCCCGTTTCGGCCGCGAGGCCGCGCCGCGACAGCGAATCGTCGGCGCCGCTGCCGAGCAGGGTGACGATCATGCGTGCAGCTCCCGGGGCGCATCGGCGCGCATGCCGAACCGCACCTGCGACCCGGCCTCGCGGGCGCAACCCAGCGCGTCCGCGTACGTGTCGCAGGCGAACACGTGCAGGCTCAGGCCGCTGCCCGAGAACGCCGAGGCCGCTACCGGCTGGCCCGGCTGCACCGCAAGATGGCGCCGGCGCGCATGGTGCGCCACGCTCGCATCGTCGTCGTAGACGCCTGCGCGAGATACCTCGTGCAGGCGTCTTCCTTGAATGGGCCGTATCGGTGAGCGCCGGCCTTCGAGGCTCAGCAAACGTCGGTCAGGGCTTCCGCGCAACGCTGCAGCACCGCGTCGGGTGCCGTTTTCCACCAGTGATCGCGCGAGAAGATTTCCACTTCGGCCAGGCCACGGAAACCCGCCGCCTCCACGCAACGCCGAATCCCGGCGAGATCCACCACGCCCTCGCCCATCATGCCGCGATCGAGCAGCATGTCGCGGGTGTCGCGCAACCAGTCGGACAGATGGAATGCCAGCAGGCGTCCCTCGGCGCCGATCCCGGCAAGCGACGCTTCGAGCAGCGGATCCCACCAGCAATGGTAGATATCGGCGGCAATGCCGAGCCAGCGCATGCCCTCCGGCTCGAGCGAGCGGCACATCGCGAGCGCCTGTGCCAGCGTGCAGACCACCGAGCGATCCGCCGCATACATCGGATGCAGCGGCTCGATCGCGAGCGGCACGCCGACCTCGCGCGCATGCTCGAGCAGGCCGGCGATCCCGTCACCGACCTGCGCGCGCGCGGCCGTCAAATCGCGGCTTCCCTCGCTCAGGCCGCCCACCACCATCACGAAGCAGCGCGCCTCCAGCAACGCGGCCTGATCGAGCGCGCGCCGGTTCGCGTCGAGCGCCGCACGACGTTCGGCCTCGGTGGGCGCCGGGAAATATGTCGAGCGGCAATAACCGGTCACCACCAGACCAAGCGCCCGAATCTGCGCCGCGATCGCCCGGGCATCGGCCGCGTCGAGCTCATGCCGCCACGGCGCAATGCCGCCGAATCCCGCGCGCGCGATCCGGTCCACCGTCACGGCAAGCGGCTCGCGGTGCCCCAGCGTGGCGGTATTGATCGCGCAGCGCTCGAGCGTCAGCGGCACGAACGGCAACGGCTCGCCGCGCGCCGCCCGACTCGCGCGCGGCGTCATGCGATCCCGAACGTGGCCATCACGCCGCGCATGCGGCTGACGGCGAGCTCGGGCTCCCGCAACAGGTTGGCCTGATCCGCCAGCCGGAACACGTCCGCCAGATAGCGCGGCGGGCGCATGCCGTGATGCCCGCCCAGCATGAACGGATGCGGCTGGAAACCGTTCAGGTAGGCCAGAAACACCACGCCCGTCTTGTAGTACTGCGTCGGTGTGCGAAAGATGTGGCGCGACAGCGGCACGGTCGGTTCGAGCAGGGCACGGTATCGGGCCGAATCCCCGGCGGCCAGCGCCGCGAGCGCCTGCGAGGCAGCCGGCGCGATGGCATCGAAGATGCCGAGCAGCGCATGCGAATGGCCCGTCTCGTCACCCTCGATCAGTTCCGGATAATTGAAGTCGTCACCGGTGTACATGCGCACCGAGGCGGGCAGACGCCGACGGAATGCGACCTCCCTGCCCGCGTCGAGCAGCGAAATCTTGATGCCGTCGATGCGGCCGGCATGCGCCTCGATGATCGACACGCACACGTCGGCCGCCTCGGCAAACCCGGCGTGCCCCCAGTAGCCGGCCAGCGCGGGATCGAAGGCCTCGCCGAGCCAGTGCAGGATCACCGGCGCGTCGCACATCGCGAGCACCTCGCCGTACACCCGCGCGTAGTCGTCCGGCGATTGCGCCACCCGCGCGAGCGCGCGACTGGCCATCAGGATGATGCGGCCGCCCACGCGCTGCACGGCCTCGATCTGCTCGCCGTACGCGCGCACCACGTCGTCGCAGGAGCGCGCGTCGCGCGGGTCGAGATGATCGGTGCCGCAGCCGGAGGCGATCCGCGCGCCCGGCAGATCGCGCGTGGCGTCGAGCGTGCGGCCGATCAGCTCGAGCGCCTGCGGCCACGACAGGCCCATGCCGCGTTGCGCCGTATCCATCGCCTCGGCGATGCCGAGCCCCTGCCCGATCAGGTAGCGTCGATAGTCGAGCGTGCGCTCCCAGTCGATGGCGGCCGGCTCGTTCAGCTCGCCGCTGGCGAGCGGATCGGCCACCACGTGGGCCGCCGAATAGGCGATCCGGTTGAACGGCGCGGCCGGCGTGACTGGCGGCAGCGGCGTGCCGCGCATGGAATAGGTTTCGATGCCGCCGGAGCGGCCGGGAAGCGGGATGTGCATGATCGGATTCAGAATTTTTGAACGAGAAGCCCGCCATCGACGCGAATCGCCTGGCCGGCGCTGTAGGGCAGCCCGCCGGTCGCGCAGGTGGCCACGACGCGCGCCACTTCGTCGGGCGTGCCCCAGCGGCCGACGGCCGTGCCGCCGCCCTCGAGCAGCGTGTCGTAGCGCGACGCCGAGGGCGCCGTCATTTCGGTCGAGATCAGGCCCGGCTGGATTTCGTAGACGGACACGCCGAATTCGGCGAGCCGCAGCGAGAACAGCGTGGTGCCCATCGAGAGCGCGGCCTTCGAGACGCAGTACTCGCCACGCGCGACCGAGGCGGCCACGGCGTTCGACGAGGTGATCGTGACGATCGACCGCGCGACGGGCCCGGCACCGCGCGCCGCCGCGACCCGCCGGCCGAACGCCTGCATCAGGAAGAAGGTGCCGCGGGTATTGATGCGCACGCAACGATCGAAGCTCTCGGGCGTCACGTCGAGCAGGTCCCCGCGCGACAGCACCGACACGCCGGCGTTGTTGACCAG
>JASLEG010000324.1 GCA_030151225.1 Burkholderia sp.
CGGCACCGGCCGCGCAGGACGATTCGAATCCGGCCGGCGATGCCGGCGATGCCGGTCCCGCCGCGCCGGACGCGAGCGCGAACTGATCATGCGCCGCCGGTTCCTTCTCGGCAGCGCGGCCGCGATCGGCCTGGCGCTCGCGAGCGCCGCGCGCGCGCTCGTGCCGGGGCAGGCCGTGCCCGACGCGGACGCGCTCACGCCCGAGCAGTCGGCCGTGTTCCGCGCGTGGTTCGTGCGCATCGTCGATCAGCAGATTCGCCGCGGGCCCACGCCGCGCTGGACCCAGCGCGACTGCGCGGGCCTGGTGCGCTTCGCCGCGATGGAAGCGCTGCGCGAGCACGACGCGCGCTGGCTCGCGGCCAACGGCATGAACGGCGCGGCGGACGCGAGCCGCCTGCCGCCCGAGCTGCGGCTGAGCGCGCAGCAGCGCACGCTCGCGCAGCGCTGGAGCCGCATCGACGGCTCGGTCGGCGCCTACGCGTCCGCCATCGCGCTGATCCAGCGCAACAGCCGCTTCGTCTCGCGCGACGTCAATCAGGCGCTGCCGGGCGACCTGCTGTTCTTCGACCAGGGCGATGACCAGCATCTGATGATCTGGCTCGACCGATACATCGCCTATCACACGGGCACCGTCACGCCGACCGACAGCGGTCTGCGCGCGGTTGCCGTTTCCGATCTGATGCAATGGAAAGATTCCCGCTGGCAGCCGTTCGACGGCAATCCGAATTTCGTCGGTGTGTTTCGTTTCGCGTTTCTGACGCCCTGAGTGCTGCCATGAGAGCTGCCATGAATGCCGCCACGCCAGTGTGGTTCGTCGCCCTGATCACCGTCGTGCGCACCCGCTCGGTCGCGCTCGTCGCGCTCGCCGCGCTGCTGTTCGGCGCGGGACTCGCGCCGGCCCGCGCCGACGACGATCCGGCCCGGCAGAGCATCGACGCGAATCCCACGCTGAGCGCGCCCAACCCGAGCGGCTACGACGGCCAGGTGGTGCACGGCCAGCCCTTCTTCCTGCTGTCGGACGCCAGCTACGGCAGCAACCAGGTCGCGCAGGTGCGCCTCGAGGCGCCGGGCCGCGAGTATCAATCCGAGCTCGAGGGCTACGGCGGCGCGGACGTGGTGGTGTACAAGGTGCCGAACCCGCTCGCGTTCCTGAAGGCGCAGAAGAACCTGCACCGCCTGAACATCAAGCCGAACTACCAGGGCGAGGGGCTCGCCAACACGCTCGCCTATCTGTGGGACCGCTGGCTCGGCGCCGCGCGCCGCGCCTGGCAGCGCGTGCTGTCGTTCGCCACGCGCAGCCAGGTGACCAAGGCCAGGCCCGAATTCAGGCTCGGCGATCAGGTGGCCGCGCCCACCCACTTCGAGCCCGAGTCGCGCTTCGCGCCGCTGCGCGGCTTCGATCTGGTCACGCGCTTCCGCTATCCGATCTGGCAGGCGAAGACGATCCAGCCGCCGAAGGGCGTGAAGCTGGCCGGCAGCAGCAGCGAGTTCGTCGACGCGCCGGCCGGCAACGTGATGATTCCGGTGGGCAAGCTGGCACCGGGCCTGTATCTGGTCGAGGCCATGATCGGCAGCTATCGCGCACACACGCTGCTGTTCGTGTCGGATACCGTGGCCGCGGTCAAGGCCTCGTCGAACGGCCTGCTGGTGTGGACCGCGCGCCGCGACGACGGCAAGCCGGTGCCGAACACCGAGGTGAGCTGGACCGACGGCGTGGGCGTGCTGCAGAGCGGCGCGACCGGCGCGGACGGCGCGCTCGCGCTCGACCACGTCTCGCCCGAGCGCAGCTACGTGATCGGCAGCGATCCGCAGGGCGGCGTGTTCGTGTCGGAAAACTTCTACTACGACAGCGAGATCTACAACACCAAGATCTACTCGCTGACCGACCGGCCGCTCTATCGCCCCGGCGACACCGTGCACGTGAAGTTCATCGGCCGTACCTTCCAGAGCGCGAACCAGTCCACGGCGCCGGCCGCGGCGCAGATCAGGCTCGACGTGATCGATCCGAACGGCGCGCCGATCGCGTCGCGCAACGTGGATTTCGCCTCGGACGCCGGCGGCGAGGCCAGCTTCACGCTGCCCGCCACCGCGCAGGGCGGCGGCTACACGCTGCGCTTCGACTACCACGGCGATACCTACGGCGGCGCGTTCCGCGTGGCCGAATACGTGAAGCCGCACTTCGACGTCAACCTGACGATGGACAAGGCCGACTACGCGACCGGCGACACCCCGAAGGGCACCATCGCGCTGCGCTATCCGGACGGCAAGCCGGTCAAGCACGGCAAGGTGTCGGTCACGCTGCGCGCGCAGAAGGTGGCGATCGTGGACGGCGAGCTGAACTACTCGGGCCTGTTCCCGGTGAAGCTCGAACAGCAGGAACTCGAGACCGACGGCGACGGCAACGTCACGCTGACGCTGCCGGCCGCGAAGGATCCGAGCCGCTACGCGCTGACGCTGTTCGCGCGCGACGGCGCGGCCTATCGCGTGCGCGTGACGCGCGAGGTGCTGATCGCGCGCGGCGCGACGCCGTACCGGCTCGTCACCGCGAAGTCGTTCTCGCAGCCGCATGAAAGCGTGGGCTTCACGCTCGCGGCGCTGGCGAATGCCACGAATGCCGCGAATGCAGCGAATGGCACGAACGGTGTCGCGCCCGCTCACAAGCCCGCCAGGTGGGAACTCACGCGCCTCGAAACCCAGACGAAGACCGAAGGCACGCTGCCCGCGCCGGGCGCGGACGGCCGCACGAGCTTCCCGCTGCAGTTCGACGCGCCGGGCTCGTACATGGTGTCGGTCAAGGACGACGCGGGCAACCTGCTCGCGGCGGCCAGCCACTGGGTGGCCGGCGACGGCCTCAAGGCGATTCCGGGCAGCGTGGAAATCGTGATGGACCGCGATCGCTACCGGATCGGCGACACGGCCGAGGCGCTGATCACCTTCCCGTACGCGGTGGACGACGCGCTGCTCACGCTCGAGCGCGACCGCGTGGAGGCGCGCGCGCTGCTGTCGAAGGGCGGCGACTGGCTGAGCCTCACCCGCGTGACGCCCACGCAATGGAAGGCGCGCATCAAGGTGGGCCCCGATTTCGCGCCGAACATGACGTTCTCGGTGCTGTACGTGCACGACGGCGAATACGTGTTCCAGAACGCCGGCATCGTGGTGGCGAAGCCCGCGATCGACATCAGTGTGAAGAGCGACAAGGCCGTGTACGCGCCGGGCGAGACCGTCACGCTCGACCTCGGCAGCGCGCTGGCCGGCCAGCCGCTGCCCGCGCACCTGACCGTCAGCGTGGTGGACGAGATGGTGTACCTGCTGCAGCCGGAGATCGCGCCGAACATCTCGGACTTCTTCTATCACCCGCGCCGCAACAACGTGCGCACCACCTCGAGCCTGTCCTTCATCACCTACGATCTCGCGCTGTCGGCGATGCGCGGCGCGCCGGGCGGCCCGCAGCGCGGCCAGTACAACGAGCGCGGCGTGAAGATGCTGGAGCGCCCGCGTCGCGACGACATCGACACCGCGGCCTGGCAGGCCGACCTGCAGACCGATGCGAGCGGCCACGCGCGCATGACGTTCCGCATGCCCGACGCGCTGGCGCGCTGGCGCGTGACGGTGCGCGCGATCTCGGCGGACGGCACGGTGGGCCAGCGCACCGCCTGGCTGCGCTCGGACAAGCCGCTCTATCTGAAGTGGAGCGGCCCGGCCCGCTTCCGCGACGGCGATCAGCCCGTGATCGACATGATCGCGTTCAATCAGCGCAATACCGACGTGGACGCGCAGTGGAGCGTGAACGGCGCGGGCCTCGCGGTCGATCGCAAGGTCACGCTGAAGCCCGGCGCGAACTACCTGACGCTGCCGCGCGTGGCGCTGACACCGGGCGTGGTGGATGCCGCGCTGCGCGTGAACGGCCGCGACATGGATCGCCTGCAGACCCGCGTGAGCCTTGGCGTGCCGGGCTGGCTCGACCTGCGCGAGGTGCCGGTCGCGCTTGATGCGAATCCGAAGCCGCTGGCGCTGGCGCCCGACGCGCAGGACGTGCGCGTGCGCTTCCTGAGCGGCGGCGCGAGCCAGTTCTCGCGCGTGGCCGACGATCTGATCGGCTATCCGTACGGTTGCGCCGAGCAGACCTCGAGCCGCCTGATTCCGCTCGCGCTCGCGCACGACGTGCTGGGCCGCGCGGCGGATGGCGCCGCGTCGCAACAGCAGGGCGCATCGAACGAGCTCGAGGCACGCCTGCGCAACCAGCGCCAGCGCCTCGCGCTGCTGGCCGGCATCAACGGCGGCTTCGGCTGGTGGGGCGACACCACCGGCGGCAGCGCGTTCGTGACGGCCTATGCGTATTACGCGGACTGGCTCGCGAGCCGCAGCCTCGGCATCACGCTGCCGGACGGCAACTGGCAGCACGCGCTCGACATCTATCGCGACCACGGCGCCAGGGAGCCGCTGCTGCACCGCGCGCTCGCGCTGTGGCTGCTGCAGCAGATGGGGCTGCCGGTGGCGACGCCGGTGTCGGGCGTGGCAGGGCAGCTCGCGCAGCAGGCCTCCACGATGTTCGACGCCGGCAAGGCCGCGCCGGCCTACGGCGCGGAGGACAGCCTGGTGTTCGCGGCGCCCGATTCGCCGCGCGGCCTCGAAATGGCCGTGGTGCTGACGGCCTGGACGGCGCATGCGAGCAACGCGAGCCTGCCCGACGGCTTCGATGCGGTCGCCGCGCGGGCACGCGCCGAGCTGATCGGCAATCCCACGCCGCTGATCGAGGCGCTGCTGGCGATGGCCGGCGATGCCGGCACGCCGGTCGATGCGAACGCGGTGCTCGCGCAGAGCAGCGCCACGTACCCGACCGTCGATCGCGCGCTCACGCTGCTGTGGCTGCGCCGCGCCATGTCGCGCACGCCGGGCGGCGAGGCGGCGCAGCCGCTGCCGGTGCCGGCCGGCACCCAGTGGAAGCGGGTCGGCACGCCGACCGGCGCGAGCGCCTATGCCTGGACCGGTGCCACGCCGCCGGCCGCGCTCGAGGTGGGCGCGGCGCGCCCCGAGGTGACCGCCGTGGTGTCGTACCGCAGCCGCGAGGCGCAGCCGAGCCGCCTGCCCGTCAAGCTCGAACGCAGCTTCTACCGGCTCGATCCGATCGCGCCGAAGTCCGACGCCGACAAGGCCGAAGGCCACTTCACCTTCGAGGCGCACCGCGTGAAGGCCGGCGACGCGATCGACGGCAACGCGCTCTACGTCGACGAGGTCACGCTCACGCCGCAGGACGCCTCGGCGCTGCATTACGGCCTGCTCGAGGTGCCGCTGCCGCCGGGCGGTTCGGTGGAGGCCACCAGCTGGGGCGTCAGCATCAGCGGGCTGCCGGGCACCGACGCGAACGGCAACGGCCCGCAGCCGTTCGCGCGCGCGGCCGGCTACGAGATGGGCGAGCTCGGCTATCACCAGCCGGTGCCGCTGCTCGACCGGCCGGTGACGCTGCGCCAGCTGGTGCGCTTCGCGGTGCCGGGCACCTTCACGATGCCGCCGGCGCGCTACTTCCGCATGTATCAGCCGGAGCAGAAGGCCTACGAAGGCGGCCGCAGCGACCGCATGGTCACGCTGCGCGTCGAGTGAGGACGCGGTGAGCGCGCGCATCGTCGGGCTGGCCGTGGCGTGGCTGCTGGCGCTCGCCTGCGCGGGCGGCGGCGCCACGGCGCATGCCGCCACGCAGGCGCCGGCCTCGGCCGCCGAGCCCGCGGCCTCGGCATTGCGCTTTGCGTGGCTGCGCGACGGCGGCGCGCGGCTGTGGCGTGTCGACGCGGCCGCCGATTCCACCGAGCCCGCCGCGCCGGGCCCCGGCGAGCCGCTGCCGGCCACGCTCGACACGCAACTCGGCAGCGTCTGGAAGCTGTTCGTCTACGCGTACCTGGTGGACCGGCGGATCGCCGCGCCCGATTACCAGTGCGAGGGCGGCGATCGCGACGAGGTGTACTGCTGCATGACGGGCGGCCACATCGATCGCGAGCGCGCGCTCGTGCAGTCGTGCGGGCTGTTCTTCGAACCGCACCGGCTGCAGCTCGATCCGGCCGGCTGGCGGCAATACTGGCGCGCGCATCAGGCGCCGGCCTGGCTGCTGGATCTGTACGCGCTGAAGCCCGAGAAGCGGGTGCGCGTGGCGGACCTGCTCGCGGCGCTGCAGGCGATTCCGGCGCGTGCCCGCGACGACACCGGCGACACGCTGGTGTCGGTCGTCACGAGCGGGCGCGGCGAGGGCACGGTCGCGCGCTACGGCAGCCTGCTGCGCGCCAAGACCTGGACCATGCCCGACGGCTCGGGCGGCTACCTGGGCGGCGCAGCCGGCTGGCTCGCCGACGGCACGCCGGTGTGGCTGGGCGGCCGTGGCGGCAGCGTGCGGGTGCTGGCCGCCGCCGCGCCGCGGCTCGCGCCGCTGGTCGCGCAGAGCGCGGTGCCCGACGATCGCGCCTGCGTGGCCGTCGAATTGTTCTCGCGCTATCCGGTCCGCGCCGTGTTCGAGGCACGCCCGGGCGGCCGTGCCGTGCCGCCGGGGCTGCTGGTCGGCGCGTACCGCGTGGCCTTCGGAAACGGCAATGCGCTGCCGATCGAGAGCCACGGCGACCTGCGCCTCGATCGCGACGACACCGGCAAGCTGCACATCGCCGGGCGTTTCGGCATGAACGACTACGTGGCGCGCGTGGTGGAGCGCGAGGGCGACACGGCCGAGCCGCAGGCGGCCCGCGCGCTGGCGGTGGCGGCGCGCAGCTATCTGGTGCAGAACGCCGGGCGCGAGCGCGGCTGCTACGCGATCGACGACAGCAGCCGCACCCAGCGCGTGCTGCCGCGCCCGCCGCAGGCGGCCTCGCGCAACGCCGCCGATTTCACCGACGGGCTGGTGCTGGCGGGCGCGCCCGTGCAGTTCCATCACGATCGGGCCGGCCCCGGGCGCATGAGCTGGCTCGACGCCAAGGCCGCCGCCGCGCGCGGCCTCGGCTTCGACGCGATCCTCGCGCGCACCTGGCCGCAGGCCACGCTCACCTCCTTCGCGAGCCCGCTGGCCGGCGACTGCGAGCCGGTGCTGGGCGCGCGCGACTGGCTCGCGCGCGAGGCCCCGCTGTGGGCGCGGCGCCTGGCCGGCGAGCCCGGCTACGAAACGCCGGAGCTGCCGGCCGTATGCGAGGTCAGCGCGGGCCGCCCCTACGCCGATGCCGGGCGCAACCGCGTGTACATCCGCCGCCTGCGCTCCGACGACGACCGCATCGCGCTGACCCACGAATACCTGCACCTGGCCTTCGCGCATCATCCGCGCGGGCTCGACGAGCGCTTCGTCGAGCAGACCGCGCGCAGGCTGATCCTCACGGGAAACTGACCGACGATGAAGCTGCCCGGCGCTCCTTCCCGCATCGAACCCGCCATCGCCTTCGGGCCCACGAACCAGCGAACCCACATGAACGCGATCCGCTCCTTCCGTCGTCCCGTCCGCCACGCCCTGGCCATGCTCGCGCTGGCCGCCTGCGCGAACGCGGCGCACGCCGACGGCATCGACTTCACCGCGCCGCTGAACGGCTGGCGCAATTCGGCCGGCGACGCGGCGCGCTACACGCAGGACGTGCACTATCCGGCGGTGGCCGTCAGCACGCCCGAAGGGCAGAGCGTGAACGCGCTGATCGCCGGGCACATAAAAGGCTCGCCCAAGGCCGGGCCGGGCGCGGTGGGCACGCTGATCGTGAACGGCACGCCGATGCCGCAGCGCATCGAGGAGGATGGCTCGTTCTCGCGGCCGTTCGCGTTCGGCTCGGGCAGCAACGGCGTGGAGCTGCGCACGGCCGACGGCTCGCGCAAGCGCGTGCAGTTCTACGACGCCTACACGAACAAGACCCACGCGCGGTTGCGCATCGTGCTGGCCTGGGATACCGACGGCACCGATCTGGACCTGCACGTGGTGTCGCCCGACGGCGCGCACACCTATTACGGCGACCGCGTGGCGCCGAACGGCGGCGCACTCGACGTGGACGTGACCACCGGCTACGGCCCCGAGATCTATTCGAGCGCCGCGCCGCTGCACGGCACCTACCTGGTGTACGTGAACTACTACGGCGCCGGCAGCAGCGGCAGCGACATGACCGTGGCGCAGGTCACGATCATCACCGACGAGGGCACGCCGAACGAGAAGAGCGAGACGGTGCGCGCGCCGATGCGCAAGCCCGGCGAGCTGACGCTCGTGAAGCGCTTCACGATTCCCTGACCGACGCGATCAGGCCTGCACGCGCCCTGGCGCCTGCGCGCCGGGCCGCCGCGTCAGGCGCAGCGCGCTGAACGCGCAGCCGAGCAGGGCGCAGGCGGCGCCGAGGCCCATCGCCATGCGCGGGCCGGCCACCGGCCAGCCGTGAAAGCACTGGGCCACCAGTCCCGCGCCGAGCGTCTGCCCCATCAGGCGCGAGATCGCCACCAGCGCGCTCGCGCCGCCGCTACGCGCGGCCGGCGCGCCGCTCATGATCTCGCGCATGTTTGGCGACTGGAACAGCCCGAAGCCGATCCCGCACACGGCCAGCCGCGCGGCGATGCCGACACCCGAGGTGCGCGCGCCCATCGCGGCCACCGACACCATCCCCAGCATCAGGACCGCGAGCCCCGCGCTGCACAGCACGCCGGCCGGATAGCGGTCGCTGAGCGGCGCGACCAGCACCGCCATCACGGCCACCAGCAGCGGCCACGCGGCGATCACGAAGCCGCTGCGCGTGACCGGCATGCCGAACGCGCCCTGCAGCAGGAAGGGCAGCGCCACCAGCGCCAGCGACTGGGTGGCGAACGCGCATACCGAGGTCAGCGAGGACAGCCGCACGGCGCGGATCGCCATCAGGTCGGCCGCCAGCATCGGCGCCGGATGGCCACGCTGGCGGCGCGTCAGGCTCACCGCGCAGCCGATCGCCACCAGCACCGCGGCAATGGCCAGCGGCCGGTTGCCGCCGTTTTCCATCAGGCAGATGCCGGACATCAGGAGGCCGAAGAATGCCGTGCACAGCACGGCCGATGCGGCCGCGAAGCGGTGCCGGCCGCCCGCCGCGTCCGGCAGGTAGCGCACGGCCAGCACCAGCGCCGCCGCGGCCACCGGCACGTTGACGAGGAACAGCCAGTGCCAGCTCGCGAACGACAGCAGCGTGGAGGCCACCACCGGCCCGAGCGTGAAGCCGATCGCCACCACCAGCGCGTTGGTGGAGAGGCCGCGCCCCAGCATCGCGGGCGGATGGATGTGCCGGATGAAGGCCGCGATCACGCTCATGATGGCGGCCGAGCCGATGCCCTGCAGCGCCCGCCCGGTCACCAGCCAGGCGAAGCCCGACGCCGCGCCGCAGATCGCCGAGGCCAGGCCGAACAGCGCCACGCCGCCGATGAACACGCGCCGGTAGCCGGTCGATTCGCCGAGCGCCGCGAACGGCAGCAGCGCCGCGATCACGGCGATCTGGTACGCGTTGGCCACCCAGATGCTGGTGGCCTCGCTCGCGCGCAGGTCCGCGGCGATCTCGGGCAGCGCCGTGTTCGCGATCGTGGTGTCGAGCGCGGCCAGGATGGTGGCCGTCATCAGCGCGGCCATGCAGATCCGGCGGCGGGTGGCGCAGAGGGCGGGATCGTCGGGCGTGGGTCGCGCGGTGGCGGATGCCGTGGAGGCGCAGGCGGACGGGGATGACATGGTGCGGGCTCGATGGACGAAGCGCGGCGGCTTCGGGGCTGACGACATGAGCGTCATGCTCCGCCCGGTGGCGATCGCTGTCCAATATCGTTTCGTCGGTGATTGATACATAATCGATATCATGGATCTGCGCCGACTTCGATACTTCGTGGTGCTTGCCGACACCCTGCATTTCGGCCGGGCCGCCGTGTCGCTCAACATGGCGCAGCCGCCGCTCAGCCATCAGATCCGCGTGCTGGAGGAGGAGCTCGGCGCGCGGCTGTTCGAGCGCAACAACCGGCGCGTGGAGCTGACGGCGGCCGGCCAGGCCCTGCTGCCCGAGGCGCGCGCGCTGCTCGAGCAGGCCGAGCGCGCCGGCACCATCGCGGCGCGCGTCGAGCGCGGCGAGCTGGGCGAGTTGCGGCTCGGCTTCACGAGCGCGGCCGCGCTGACCCACGTGATCCCGCGCCTGATCCTCGCCTATCGCCGCGATTTCCCCGGCGTGCGCCTGAGCATCCGCGAGCTGACCACCCAGCAGCAGCTGACCGCGATGCTCGAGCGCCGGCTCGACTTCGCCTTCGTGCGCGGCACCGTGGCGCCCGACCTGCCGCCGGCCTTCGGCGCGGTGCGCCTGTTCGAGGACGCGTTCTTCGCGGCGCTGCCGCCCGAGCATCCGTGCGCCGGCGCGAAGGGGCCGCTGTCCGTGAAGCGACTGGCCGACGAGCCGTTCGTGATGTATCCGGCCGACAGCGGCACCGGCGCCTACGAGCAGGCCATGTCGCTGTGCCGCCATGCGGGCTTCGCGCCGCGCGTGGTGCAGGAGGCGCTGTCGGCCGCCACCATGATGGGGCTGGTGGCCGCCGGGCTCGGCGTGGCGCTGGTGCCGGAATCGTTCCAGCGCATCGAGGCGAGCGGGGTGGCGTTCCGGCCGCTGCGCGACAGCCGCGCGCGCTCGGCCATGTGGCTCGTGTTCCGTGCCGAGGACACCTCCGTTCACGAGGCGGCGTTCCTGAAGCTGGCCGGTGTGGTGGACAAGTCGCACCGTGCCGGGGCATGACGTCCGCGTGACTCAAGTTTGCATGGCATGAACCGCAAGCAGCGCCAGGCGGCCGGCCGCCGAGGGCGTGGAGAACCCGCGAGCAGGCCGACTACCTGGCCGCGCGCGGCACCGCCTAGCGCTTCAGGTAGCGCTGCGCCAGCGCCTCGTACAGCGGCGGCGAGAACAGCTTCGAGGTCTGGCTCGCGATCAGCGCCGTGGCCATCAGCGAGATCACGAGTTCGTGGCCGTTGATCATCTCGATCACGATCACGAAGGCCGTGATCGGGCTCTGCGTGACCGCCGCCAGATAGCCCACCATGCCCAGCGCGATCAGCATCGGCAGCTGCATCTGGCCGAACACCAGGTGCAGCGTGTTGCCCACCCCGGCGCCGATCGCCAGCGACGGCGCGAACAGGCCGCCCGGCGTGCCGGGCAGGTAGGAGCCGACCATCGAGGCCATCTTGATCAGCGGATACACGGCCGACACCTGCGCGTGGCCCTCGAGCATCTCGCGTGCCTCGGCATAGCCGCTGCCGAAGGTGTGGCCGCTGCTGGCCACGCCGATCACCGCGATGAAGAGGCCGCACACGGCCGCGAACACGATCGGTTGCTGCTGGCGCATCGCCAGCAGGCGCGCCGGCATCCAGCGTGGCGTGTTCAGCAGCATCCAGCAGAAGATCCCGCCGAGCGCGCCGGTGAGGACGCCCACCAGCACCACGGCCACCGCCAGCAGGTTCGGCATGTGGCCGTCGATCGCGATCGTGCCGAAATAGACGTAGTTGCCCTGCAGGGCCAGCGACACCACGCCGGCGAAGATGATGGCCGTGATCAGCACGCCGCTGGTGCGCTGCTCGAAGCTGCGCGACAGCTCCTCGATGGCGAACACCACGCCGGCCAGCGGCGCGTTGAACGCGGCGGACAGGCCGGCAGCCGCCCCGGCCAGCGCCAGCTTGTGCTCGAGCGCGACGCCCGAGATCGAGCGCAGGCGGGCCGGGTAGAAGCGGCGCATCGAATACATCAGCGCCGCGCCCACGTGGATGGTGGGGCCTTCGCGGCCGATCGTGAAGCCGCCGAGGATCGCGAGGAAGGAGAGGCCGATCTTGCCGATCAGGATGCGCAGCGTGAGCAGGCGGGGGGCGCGTTCGCGCACGTCGTGCAGGCTCGCGATCACCTGCGGAATCCCGCTGCCCTCGGAGCCCGGGAACCAGCGCCGCGTGAGCCACACGCCCAGCGCGGCCACGGCCGGCGTGACGATCAGCGGCAGCCAGCGGTGCTCGCCCTGCAGCCGCAGGAAGGTGTCGTAGCCGAAATCGATCAGGCGTGCGTACAGCACGGCCACCAGGCCGGTCGCCACCGCGCCCATCCAGAACAGGCCGAAATACAGCCAGCGCCGCCGCCCGCGCACGATGGTGCGTCGCCCGAGTAATGCAGATCTGCGCAACATGAACAGCGTCGCCCCCGAAAAGAGGCACATTGTGACATAAATCGGCGTGCGGCCGGAAGCGGCCGTCCTGGCCGCCCGCGCGGGCCGGGCGCGCGATCAGTCGGCGGCGGCCTCGAAGATCCAGCCGAAGCTGGCGTACAGCGCCTTGTGCCGGGCGGCCAGATCGAGCAGCAGCGCCTCGCCCTTCGGGCTCAGGTGCACCTGCACCTGGCGGCGATCCTGGGCGTCGGGCCGACGCGTCACCAGCCCCGCCGCCTCGCAGCGCGTGACCAGCGCCGCGGTGCCGTTCGGCGCGGCCTGCAGGCGCTCGGCCAGCTCGCCCACGGTGGCCCACAGGCGCTCGGGCATGCCGCGCACGTGCAGCAGCAGCTGGTATTGCAGGCTGGTGATGCCGGCCGCGTTCGCGATTTCCTCCGAGGCGCGCAGGAATTTCCTCAGGTCGTAGCGGAACGCCGACATGGCTTCCAGATCGGGCTTGCTCGGGCGCGCGGCGCGCGATGGCTTGCGTGAACTCATGGTGTTCCGGGGGAATCTGCCGGGGAATGGCCCGGCGAGGTTATCACGCGACGTTAGAATCTCGCGGACGTGCTCCCTTCCCCTCGACCTCCGATCCGCCGATGAACCGCGCCCCCCGCATCCATTTCGACCTGACGACGCTGCGCCTGTTCGAGGCGACCGCCGAACTCGGCGCGGTCACCAGGGCGGCCGAGCGGCTCGCGCTCGCGCCGGCCGCCGCCTCGCGCCGCATCAGCGAGCTCGAGACGCAGTTCGGCGTCGCGCTGTTCGAGCGGCGCCCGCACGGCATGACGCTGACCGACGCCGGCCGCGCACTGCTCGCGCATGCGCGCAGCATGCTGCACTCGGCGGCGCGCATGGCCGACGACGCCTCGGCGTTCCGCCAGGGCGGGCGCGGCATCGTGAAGATCGCGGCCTGCACCTCGGCCGTGCTGCAGTTCCTCGCGCCGGACGTGCGGCGCTGCCACCACGCGCACCCCGGCATCGACATCGACCTGCAGGAGCTGAACAGCCACGGCGTGATGCAGGCGCTGGCGCGCGGCGTGGTGGACCTCGGCATCTACGAGGCCTCGCTCGGGCGGCTCGACTTTCCGACCCGGCCGTATCGCGAGGACCGGCTGGTGGTGGTGACGGCCGCCGATCACGCGCTGGCCGGCCGCGGGCAGGTGGCGGCCGACGACATCCTGGGCTGCGACGTGATCGGCCTGACCGAGGGCTCGGCGATCTCGATCGCGCTGGCGCGGCTGGCCAATGCGGCCGACCGCACGCTGCGCATGCGGATCCGGGTCGGCAGCTTCGACAGCATGACGGCGATGGTCGCGGCGGGCGTGGGCATCGGCGTGATGCCGGACGGCGTGGCGCGGGCGCTGGCCGGCGGGCCGGGCTTTCGCATCCTGCCGATCGAGGGCGCCTGGCCGGTGCGGCAGTTCCTGCTCTGCCACCTGCCGGCCGAGGCGCTGTCCTCGTCCACGCTGGCCGTGCTCGAGCTGCTGGCCGGGCCGGTTTCGCAAAACGCGAAACCTGGCTAGCCGAATCAGCGATGGCGCGCCGCCGCGATCGTCCCTATCGTGAGCCGAACTGCCCGCGTCTGCCCCTTCGCGGCGGGCTGGCCCCACGAACCTCGCGTCCCGGAGCACCATGTCCCACTCCCCCGTACGAATCGCGCTCAGCATCGGCGACCCAGCCGGCATCGGCGCGGAAATCATCGCGCGCCTGCTGGCCGATCCCGCCCTCGGCGAGCACGCCCACGTCACGCTGATCGGCAACCACGAGGCGCTCGCGCGCGGCGCGGCCGCCGCCGGCGTGCCGGTTCCGCAAGCCGCGCCGTGGCTCGATATCCTTTCGTGGAGCGGCAGCGACACGGTGTTCGCGCCCGGCGTGATCAGCGAGGCCAGCGGCCGCTTCATGCTCGATTCGCTGCGGCTCGCCGTGAGCCGCGTACAGGACGGCCTGGCCGACGCGGTGTGCTTCGGACCGCTGAACAAGAGCGCGCTGCGCCTGGGCGGCATGCAGGAGGAGGACGAGATGCGCTGGTTCGCGGCGCTGCTCGGGCATCGTGGCGTGTGCGGCGAGCTGAACGTGCTCGATCCGCTGTGGACCGCGCGGGTGACCTCGCACATCCCGCTGCGCGACGTGTCCTCGCACCTGTCGCCGGAAGCGGTGGCCGACGCGATCGGCATGCTGGCCGCCGCGCTGCGCGCCTCGGGCAAGGCCGCGCCGCGCATCGGCGTGTGCGGCCTGAATCCGCACAACGGCGATCACGGCAACTACGGCAGCGAGGAGGGCGAGGTGATCGAGCCGGGCATGGCGCTCGCGGCGCGGCGCGGCGTGGAATCGAGCGGCCCCTATCCGGCCGACACGATCTTCCTGCGCGCGCGGGCCGGCGAGCTCGACGGCATCGTCACGATGTATCACGACCAGGGGCAGATCGCCACCAAGCTGCTGGGCTTCGAGGTGGGCGTGACGGTGGAGGGCGGCCTGCCGATCCCGGTCACCACGCCCGCGCACGGCACCGCCTACGACATCGTGGGGCAGGGCCGGGCGAGCGCCACGGCGATGGCGCATGCGTTCGACCTCGCGTGCCGGATGGCGCGCTCGCAGCAGGCCGTGCCCGCCTGAGCGGCGCCCGGCGATCCCCGCAAGACACCATCGAAACGGGGCCGGCGGCGCACGCGCCGCGACGGACCCCGAAAAACGGAGGAGACATGACTACGCAAGCGCGGCACTCCGGCCGCACCCACGTCCAGCAGGCCGTCCTCGCGCTGCTGTGCGCGATGTCCTTCATCCTGTACCTCGACCGCGTGAACCTGGCCGCCGCGGCCGGGCCGATCAAGGCGGAGCTGGGCCTGTCCAACACCACGCTCGGCGTCGCCTTCTCGGCCTTCGGCTACACCTACGCGATCTTCCAGATCGTGGGCGGCTGGCTGGCCGACCGCATGGGCGCGCGCCGCACGCTGCTGCTGTGCGGCTCGATCTGGGTGGTCGCGACCATCGCCACCGGGCTGGTGGGCGGGCTCGCCTCGCTGTGCGCGGCGCGCCTGCTGCTCGGCGTGGGCGAGGGCGCCGCGCTGCCGGCGCAGGCGCGCGCGATCGCCAACTGGTTCCAGCCGAAGGATCGCGGCTTCGTGCAGGGCATCACGCATTCGTCGTCGCGGCTCGGCAATGCCGTCGCGCCCACGCTGGTGGCGCTGCTCGCCACGCTGTATTCGTGGCGGCTGTCCTTCGTGATCGTGGGCGTGATGACCGCGGTGTGGATCGTGGTGTGGGTGCTGCATTACCGCGACGACCCGCGCGCGCACCCGCGCGTGAACGACACCGAGCTCGCGCAGTTGCCGCTGCGCATCGCGGCCGACGCGCAGGCGCGCGCGGCCACGCCGTGGCGGCGCATCCTCGGGCGCATGTCGCCGTCGATCTTCGTGTATTTCTGCCAGGTGTGGAGCAACACGCTGTTCTTCAGCTGGGTGCCGCTGTACTTCCTGCACGGCTACGGGCTGAATCTGAAGGAGTCCGCGATATTCTCGTCGGGCGTGTTCCTGGCCGGCGTGGTGGGCGACGTGCTCGGCGGCCTGCTCAGCGACCGCGTGCTCAGGCGCACCGGCAGCCTGCGCCTGGCGCGTCAGGGCGTGATCGCGTTCAGCCTGCTCGGCGCGTTCGCCTGCATGATTCCGGTGATGCTGAGCCACGACCTGACGATCGTCACGCTGAGCCTGTCCGGCGCGTTCTTCATGCTGGAGCTGACGATCGGGCCGATCTGGGCCGTGCCGATGGACGTCGCGCCGCAGCACGCGGGCACCGCCAGCGGCATGCTCAACACCGGTGCCGCGCTCGCCACCATCGTGTCGCCGGTGGTGTTCGGCGCCGTGATCGACGCAACCGGCAACTGGAACCTGCCGTTCGCGGGCTCGCTGCTGTTCCTCGTGCTCGGCACGCTGATGACGCTGAAGATCCACCCCGATCGCTCGATCGATGCCGCGCCGCGCACGGCGCGCGAGGGTGGGCTGCGCACCTCCTGAAGCGGTGCGCGCCTGGCGCGCTATTTCCCGATCAGCCGGTACGCGCGCCAGATTTCCGCGGTGATGGTCGGCACGAAGTAGTGGTTGTCGAACACCACCGGCGAGTCGTCGTCGGGCAACTGCATTGCGATCGCAATCGTGTCGTGGCGGATCACCGCGAGGAGCTCGGGATCCTGCTGCGGCGCCGCCTCGATTCGGCTCAGCACGCCGCGCTCGAGCTCGTGCAGCGAGTGCCAGGTCAGGGGGCGCTCGCCGTGCGCGCGCACGAAATCACCCACCAGTTCAGTGGCGATCGCCTCGAGGGCGCTGATCAGGACTCCCCAGTCCCGCACTTCGGTATTCAGGGATGTCGAACGATTTTCCAACGTCTCCCCCCGTTCGTGTTGGCGGCTGCGTGTGTGTGAATGCCCATTGTCGCCAAAACCGCGCCGAAGAATGTGCCGGAACTATGGATTTTTGTTTCCGAAGCGGCCGGGCGAATTGATTCGATGCCGTCCCTCGTCGAAATTCTGGTGCATCGCGCAACTTCATGGTGGTGGGATAACGCCCATGCGCGCACGCAGGTCGAGACCGCGATGGCGCACCTGAACCCGGCGCAGCAGCAGACGGTCGCGCAGGGCGAACGGATCGTGGGCTCGGTGGCGATCGACGGCGAGGATCCGGGCGAGCACCCCGCGCACCTGCGCTGGTTCACCCTCGACGAGGGCTGCCGCGGCAGCGGCATGGGCCGCCGCCTGCCGGGCGAGGCGGTGGCGTTCTGCGACCGCCAGGGCTTCGACACCTGCGAGCGGTGGACCTTCAAGGGGCTCGACGCGGCGCGCAAGCTCCACGAGTCGTTCGGCCAGGTGCGGGTGATGGAGGAAGTGGGCGACCAGTGGGGCCGCCGGGTGACGGAGCAGCGCTTCAGCCGCAAGCGGGGGGGCGCCGGGTCGATCGTCGGCGGTTTGAAGGGTGACGACGACGGGCGGCGACCTGTCCGTCGATTCCGCCGGTTCGAACAATTTCGACTCGCTGCGCGCCTACGACTCCGGCCCGAACGGCGTGGACCTGGCGAACCTGAACTCGACGCCGGCCGGCACCGGCGACCCGACCTACGTGCAGAAGGTCATGCAGGCCGCGCAGGAATCGGGGCTGGCCACGGCCTGAAATCCCGGCGCGGGGCGCGATCGCATCGCCGCGCACCGTGCGTGACGTGACGAGGCGAGACATACCGCTCACACCGCCTTCGAGCGCGTCAACCGCATCGAGATGTGAAAACGCTCGGCCGGATGCAGCGTGACCGACGTCTCGAACGACTCGCCGCCCGCATCGAAATAGCGCCGCACGATCTCCAGCGCGGCCGAGCCCGGCTCGACGCGCAGGCGCTTCGCCATGGTGGCCGTGACCGTCACGGCACGCACTTCCTGCCGAATCTCCTCGATCGCGCGCCCGTAGCGGCGCTCGATCAGCGTGCTCACGAGCGTGTCGGGATTGTCCCGCGCGGCTTGCGCCACCTCGTCGTAGCCCGGATCGATGTACACGTCGGTCCAGCCCACCGGGGCGCTGTCCCGGTCCCCCAGGATCCGCAGGCTCGAAATGCGCAGCCACGGCGTGCGCGGCGCGCACTGCAGCGTGGCCGCGAGCTTCGCCGTGGCCTCGATCGTCTCGATCGACTGCACCGCGCGCAGATGCTCGGAGCCGAACTGCACGAGATCGTCGACCGAGGCCAGCGACGGCCGGAAGTCGCGGCGCGGCTCGGCCGATTCGACGCGCGTGCCCGCGTTCTTGCGGCGCGAGACGAGCCCGCGCGCCTGCAGCTCGGCCAGCGCGGCGCGCACCGTGTGGCGGCTGGTGCGGTACAGGTCCCGCAGCTCGAGCTCGGTGGGCAGGTTGGAGCCGACCGGGTAACGGCCCGATGCGATGCCGTCGGTGAGGTCCCGGGCGATGTCGGCGAAATGAGGCCTGTTCATGGTGGAGACGTGTCTGGCATCGGAAACATGGGGTAAATCATAGCTTGTCCGATATGTTCGAACATATAGACTTCAATATGTCCGGACATGATGATGCATGTCCGTCCCTGTTTTCACGATTGCCGGGAGTGCCATGCCCAGTTCCACCGTTCCGTTCGCCAGCACCGTGATCGATTCCGTCCTGTTCCGCGACGCCTTCGGCACGGCGAGGATGCGCGCGCTGTTTTCCGATCACGCGCTGATCCAGCGCTACATCGACGTGGAGGTGGCGCTCGCGCGTGCCCAGGCCCGCACCGGCGTGATTCCGGCCGAGGCGGCCGAGGTGATCGCGCGCGAGTCGCGCATCGAGCGCATCGACTTCGACCACATGCGCGAGGAGACCGACATCGTCGGCTATCCGATCCTGCCGCTGGTGCACCAACTGGTGGCGATGTGCGGCGAGGCGGGCCGCTACGTGCACTGGGGCGCGACCACCCAGGACATCATGGATACGGCGGTCGCGCTGCAGGTGCGCGACGCGCTCGATTCGATCGACGCGGACATCCGCGAGCTGCGCGGCATACTCGCGGCGCTGGCGGTCAGGCATCGCGACACGCCGATGGCGGGCCGCACCCACCTGCAGCAGGCGCTGCCGGTCACCTTCGGCTACAAGGTGGCGATCTGGCTGGCCATGTTCGATCGTCATCAGGTGCGGCTCGCGCAGCTGCGCGAGCGCGTGGCGGTGGTGGAGTTCGCCGGCGCGGCGGGCACGCTGGCCTCGCTCGGCGAGGCGGGTTTCGCGGTGCAGCAGGCGCTGGCCGAGGAACTGAAGCTCGGCGTGCCGGCCACCACCTGGCACGTCGCGCGCGACGGTTTCGCCGAAGCGGTGAACCTGCTCGCGCTCGTGACCGGCTCGCTCGGCAAGATCGCGCTCGACGTGATGATCATGGCGTCGACCGAATTTGCCGAGGTGTACGAACCGTTCGTGAAGGGGCGCGGCGCCAGCAGCACGATGCCCCAGAAGCGCAACCCGATCTCGAGCGAGCTGATGCTCGCGGCGGCCAAGGCGGTGCGCCAGCATGCGGGGCTCATGGTGGACGCGATGGTGCAGGACTTCGAGCGCGCGACGGGCCCGTGGCACGCCGAGTGGATCGCGATTCCCGAAAGCTTCGTGCTGACATCCGGCGCGCTGCATCAGGCGAAGTTCGCGCTGGGCGGCCTGGTGGTCGACACCGGGCGCATGAAGCACAACCTCGGCATCAGCCGCGGCCTGATCGTGGCCGAGGCGGTGATGATGGGCATGGCGCCGTACACGGGCCGCCAGCAGGCACACGACATCGTGTACGACGCGTGCCGCACCGTGCACCAGCACGGCGGCACGCTGGCCGAGGCGCTGGCCGCGCTGCCGGCCGTCACGGCGCACTTCGATCGCGCCGCGATCGAGCGCATGACGGATCCGGCCAACTACCTGGGCCTCGCGCCCGCCATGGTGGATCGCGCGGTGGAACTGTCGAACGGCATCCGAGCCGTCGGGGACGAAAGGAGGAGCACACCATGAACGACACCAACCCGCCGCGCGACGCGGCCGTGGCGCCGCCGCGCAAGCTGCCCTGGTATCGCCGGCTTGGCATGCAGGTGCTGATCTCGCTGGTGCTGGGCATCGCGCTGGGCATCGCGTTGCCGAAGTTCGGCACCCAGCTGAAGGTGCTCGGCGACATCTTCCTCGCGCTGATCAGGGCGGGCGTGGCGCCGCTGGTGTTCCTCACCATCGTGCACGGCATCGCTTCGGCCGGCGACGCGCGCAGCGCGGGGCGGGTGGGCTGGCGCGCGCTCGTCTATTTCGAGGTGGTGTCCACGCTGGCGCTGGCGTTCGGCCTGCTGGCCGGCAACCTGCTGCAGACCGGCCGCGCGATGAGCGGCGCGGCCGTCGGCGCGGTGCCGGTCAGCGTCACGAAGGCGCCGCCGCAGGGCTTCGTGGCGTTCGTCATGCAGCTGGTGCCCGACAACTTCATCGGCGCGTTCGCGAAGGGCGAGCTGCTGCAGGTGGTGGTGCTCGCCGTGCTGGTGGGGATCGGCATCCTGGCGATTCCCGAGCGGCGCCGCACCCGGATCAACGACGGGCTCGCGCTCGTCTCCGACGTGCTGTTCTCGTTCATCAACCTCGTGATGAAGCTCGCGCCGTTCGGCACGCTGGGCGCGGTGGCCTACTCGGTGGGCAGCAACGGCACCGCCGTGCTGATCGCGCTGGCGCAGCTGGTGTTCAGCTTCTACGCGGTGGTGCTGCTGTTCATCGCCGTGGTGATGGGCGCGATCGCGCGGCTGGCCGGCTTCAGCCTGTGGCGCTTCCTGCGCTACATCAAGGACGAGGTGTTCATCGTGCTCGGCACGGCCTCGTCGGAGAGCGCGCTGCCGCGCCTGCTGATCAAGCTCGAGCGGCTCGGCTGCGCGAAGCAGACGGTGGGGCTGGTGCTGCCCACCGGCTATGCGTTCAACCTCGACGGCACCTCGATCTTCATGTCGATGGGCGTGATGTTCATCGCCCATGCCTACGGCGTGCCGATCACGCCCGGCCATCAGATCGCGATCCTGTTGCTGATGCTGCTGACCTCGAAGGGCGCGGCCACGGTGTCGGGCGGCTCCTTCGTGGTGTTCGCCGCCACCGTGACGTCCACCGGCATCCTGCCGGTGGAGGGGCTCGCGCTGATCTTCGGTGTGTACCGCTTCATGTCGATGGCGATCGCCACCTGCAACACGATCGGCAACAGCCTGGCCACGGTGGTGGTGGCGCGCTGGTCGAACACCTTCGATGCGGCGCAGGCCGAGCGCCAGCTATATCCGTAGCGTTGCGCGGACGGCGGCGCGGAGGAGGCGGCCGACGCCGATGCGGTGCTGCGCGGCTGAGCGCGCCGCGGCGGCGGCTCACTTCACGCGCTTCAGGCCGTCGATCAGTGCCCGCAACTTTCCCGACACCTTGCCACCGCTCGGGAAGTACAGATAGAAGCCCGGAATCTCCGGGCAGAAGCGGTCGAGCAGGCTCACCAGCTCGCCGCGCGCCAGATGCGGCGCGAAGGTCTCGGCCATGCCGAAGGTGATGCCCGCGCCGGCCAGCGCGGTGTGGATCATCACGCGCATGTCGTTGGTGGTGGTGCGCGGCTGCACGGCCACGTCGAAGGCGCGCCCGCGCTCGGCGAATTCCCAGCGATACGGCGCGGTGTCGGGCGCGGGCCGCCAGCCGATGCAGTCGAACTCGGGCAGCTCGCGCGGGTGTCTCGGCACGCCGCGCCGCGCGCAGTACGCGGGCGAGGCCACCACGATCTGCCGCTGCGGGCCCGACACCGGCACCGCGATCATGTCGGCCTCGATCACCTCGCCCAGCCGCACGCCGGCATCGTAGCCGGCCTGCACGATGTCGAACTCGTCGTCGGTCACGAACACGTCCAGCGCGATGCCGGGATGGCGCTCGATGAAGCGCGCCAGCGATTCGCCGCGCATCACGCTCTCCGCGATCGACGACACCACCAGCCGGATCGTGCCGCTCGGCTCGCCGTGCGCGTCGCCGATCGCATCCAGCGCCTGCGCGAGCGCGGCACGCGCCGGCGCCAGCGAGGCCAGCAGCCGCTCGCCGGCCGCCGTGAGCCGCACCGTGCGCGTGGTGCGCAGGAACAGCGGCGCGCCCACGCGGGCCTCGAGCCGCGCGACGGCCTGGCTCACCGCGGGCCGCGTCACGCCCAGGCGCTCGCCGGCGCGCCGGAAGCTCAGCGTCTCGGCCACCGCCTGAAACACGGCCATGCCGTCGAAGAAATCGTCCATTGGTAAGTGTGGGTAACTGGGCCATGCAAGTTCAGCTACTCGATCCTCGCAGCCCGGCCGCGTAATGTCCAGGGGTCGCGACACACTTTCAACCGGGCGCCCCTTTCGACGGACTCATCACATGGACACTCAACTCACGCGTACCGACAAGACAATCCTGATCACCGGCGCCTCGGCCGGCATCGGCGAGGGCATCGCGCGCGTCGCGGCCGCCGCCGGCGCGCGGCTCGTGCTCGGCGCGCGCCGCACCGAGCGGCTCGAGGCGCTGGCCGCGCAATTGCGGGCCGACGGCGCGCAGGTCGTCTACCAGGCGCTCGACGTGACCGGGCGCGACCAGCTGCGCGACTTCGTGGCCTTCGCGCAGGACGCGTTCGGCAGCGTGGACGTGCTCGTCAACAACGCCGGCGTGATGCCGCTCTCGCCCATGCGTTCGCTCAAGCTCGACGAGTGGGACCGCATGATCGACGTGAACCTCCGCGGCGTGCTGCACGGCATCGCCGCGGTGCTGCCGGTGATGGAAACGCAGGGCCACGGCCACATCGTCAACGTGTCGTCGGTGGGCGGGCTGGCCGTGTCGCCCACGGCCGCCGTGTACTGCGCGACCAAGTACGCGGTGCGCGCGATCTCGGAAGGCCTGCGCCAGGAACACGACCGGCTGCGCGTGACCTGCGTGTACCCGGGCGTGGTGGAGTCGGAGCTCGCGCACACGATCACCGATCCGGCCGCCGCCGAGCTGATGCGCGGCTATCGCGCGATCAGCATCCGCCCCGATGCGATCGGCCGCGCCGTGCTGCATGCGATCACCCAGCCGGCCGACGTGGACACCAACGAGATCGTGGTGCGCCCCGTGCGCACGCGCTGACGCGCCGGGCGCCGCGCCGCCGGGCGGATTTTTCAGCCGCCGGCGCGGATGCGGAGATATTTTCAGCCTGCGGCGGCGGTGGCCATGCGGGCGCGGGCCGCGACGCGCTGGCCCGGTTCGTGCTTGTATACGCGATTCGGCCGGCGTTCCCCGGCTCCCGTTCGAACCCGTTCACCGCCGCCAAAGGAGCGATGATGCACACCGATTCCCGCATGTTGACCCAGATCACCGAAGGCGCCGGCTTCATCGCCGCACTCGACCAGAGCGGCGGCTCCACGCCCGGCGCGCTGCGTCAGTACGGCGTGCCCGACAGCGCCTACGACGGCGACGAGGCCATGTTTCGCCTGATCCACGAGATGCGCGTGCGCATCGTGTCCGCGCCGGCGTTCAGCGGCAGGAAGATCCTCGGCGCGATCCTGTTCGAGGCCACCATGGACGGCCGGGCGAATGGCAAGCCCGTGCCGGCCTTCCTGTGGGAAGAGCGCGGCATCGTGCCGTTCCTCAAGATCGACAAGGGGCTCGAGAGCGAGGCCGGCGGCGTGCGCCTGATGAAGCCGATCCCCGAGCTCGAGCGCCTGCTCGAACGCGCCACGCGGCACGGCATCTTCGGCACCAAGATGCGCTCGACGATCGAGACCACCGAGCGCGCCGGCATCGACGCCGTGGTGGCGCAGCAGTTCGCGGTGGCCGCGCAGGTGAGCGCGGCGGGCCTCGTGCCGATCATCGAGCCCGAGGTGTCGATCCACACCGCCGGCAAGCCCGAGGCCGAGGCCGCGCTGCGCGACGCGCTGCTGGCGGCGCTCGACGCGCTGCCGGCCGGTCGCCGCGTGATGCTGAAGCTGACCCTCCCCGACGTGGCCGGCTTCTACCAGCCGCTCGTCGATCACGCGCGCGTGGCCCGCGTGGTGGCGCTGTCGGGCGGCTATCCGCTCGACGAGGCCTGCACGCGGCTGGCGGCCAACCGCGGCATCATCGCGAGCTTCTCGCGCGCGCTGATCAACGACCTCAGGCGCGACATGAGCGACGCCGAGTTCGACGCGACGCTCGGCGCCGTGATCGACCGCGTGTACGCGGCGTCGGTGGACAAGACGGCGGCCTGACGCGGCGCCCGACGGGCAAAAAAAATCCCGCCCGGAGGGCGGGATGGATATCTTCCAAGATGGCCTGCGCGACTTGGGGAATCGCGCAATGACAGCGTACCCAAGGTTGCGGGCGCACCAAAGTGCGGTAGCGAACACTCGCACGCATCTTTTGTGGCGGCGTGTCGGCACTACGTCGGCGGGGCACCGGTTCCGGCAATTCCTGCCGGAGCGGGCGAGGACGCCAGGGCCGCTGCCGGCCCGAGACGGCCGTCATTGAGGCAAATCAACGAGGCGGCATTCTTTCGATGCCGTCGGGTTCATGAATCGCGATTCTCCGCCGTGATTCACGGGAGCCTCCGACGCCAGCGGGCATGCCACTCGCTCGCGGACCATGGAGATCGCCGGGATGCCGCGGCACCGCGCACGCGCGGCAGACGCGGCGGGTGCCCGGCATGGATTCCCCACACGCGGCCCGTTTCATGCATGCGTTCCGGCAAGGCCTCCCTCCGTTCCGGCGCAAGCTGGTATCGGCCGCGTTCGACGCCGTGGGCTCGCACGACGGCACCGGCGCCGGCGACATCGCGCGTCGCAACCTGGCCTGGAACATGGCGGGGCGCTGCGCGGTGCCTCGATGAATCGCGCGCTGGTGCATGCGCCGGGCTTCGCGGCACACGTTGGGGCGCCTCGCCGGGATCGTGGAGCAGTTGCCGCCCGAGCGGCGCGCGCCCTTGCTGGCGGGCCTGAACCGGCCGGTCGTGAAGCTCGGCGACGGCGAGCTGCGCGCGACGATGGCGCGCCGCTGCCTGCGGGCCTGCCGGGGGCTGCCGGCGTCGGTGCTCGACGGCCATCTGCCCGGCGCGATGCTGCGGAGCCGCGCGGCCACGAACAGTTGCGCATGCAGCAGCTGACGCTCGCGGTCATGGTGGCCGAGCACGTGGCGCACGCGCCGAAGCTGCCGGGCTCCGACGAACTGAAGGCGGAAGTGGCACGGGTTGATGCCCGGCTTTGCGATCCGGACGTGCTGTTGCCGGCTCCGTCCTGAACTCGGTGCCCCGGCGGCGTTAGGCTCCGGCTCCGGGCCGCGGAATGTGCCGCCGCACGACGGCCAGCGACACGCCCACCACGGCCATCGCCGCGCCGAGCATCGCCAGATACCCGGCGCCGCCGGTGGTGCTGATCACGGCCGCGCCGGCGAAGGCGCTCGCGATCGCGCCAAGCCGCCCCACGGCGAGCGCCATGGCGGTGCCGGTGGCGCGCACGCCGGTCGGATACACGTGGGCGCACAGCGCGTACATCGTGGACTGCACCGCGTTGACGAACAGCCCGTGCAGCGCGAGCCCGACCATCAGCAGGCCGGTGTGCTGCAGCCCCGCGCCGAGGGTCCACCACGCGCTGAGCGCGCCGCCCGCGCAGCAGGCGAGCAGCGGCCCGCGCGAGCCGAAGCGCGCGATCGCCACGGCGCAGAGCAGCGCGCCGAACACGCCGCCGAGGTTGTAGGCGGTCAGCCCGTCGCCGGCCAGCGCGGCCGACAGGCCCTCGCCCGCGAGCATCGCCGGCAGCCAGCTGAAGGCCGCGTACACGGCGAGCAGGCACATGAAGAACGCCGCCCAGATCGCCAGCGAATCGCGGCGGCGGCCGTCGGCCAGCAGCGCGGCGATGCCGGCGCGGCCCGCGTTGGCGGTGTCGCCCGTCTCGCGGATGTCGGTGAAGTGCGCGGCGGGCGCCATCTGGCGGCCCATGCGCGCGAGCAGCCGCACGAGCTCGGGCCAGCGCTCGGGGCGCCGCGCGAGAAAGCGCGGCGATTCGGGCAGCGCGACGAACAGCACGACGCCGAGCACGATCGGCAGCACGCCGCCGGCCAGGAACAGCGGGCGCCAGCCGAAGGCCGGCAGCACCCGCCCCGCGAACACGCCGGCCAGCATGCCGCCCAGCGGCACGCACACGATGGTGGCCGTGATCGCGAGCGTGCGATGGCGCTGCGGCGTGAATTCCGCGGTGAGGGTGGTGGAGGTGGGCAGCGCGCCGCCGATGCCGATCCCGGCCACGAAGCGCAGCGCGGCGATCGCGGCCACGCCGTGCGCGAGGCCGATCGCGCAGGTGGCCGCGCCGAACACCAGCACGCTCGCCACCACCGCCATGCGTCGCCCGAAGCGATCGGCGAACAGGCCCGCGCCCGCGCTGCCGATGCCCATGCCGATCAGGCCGGCGGCCACCACCGGCGCGAACGCGGTGCGCGTGAGCTGCCATTCGTGCATCAGCGCGGGAATCGCGAAGCCGATCAACTGGCCGTCGAAGCCGTCCACCACGATCGACAGCGCCGCCAGCACGACGGCGAAGCGCTGCAGCCGCGCCCAGGGGCCGTCGTCGAGCAGGTGGCCGATGTCCACGCCCGAGCGCGCGGGCGGGGCGGTCAGGTGATCCATCCGGTGTCTCCTTCGCGCGTGTCGGGCACGCGTTCGTTCCTCGGTGTCTTTCGTGTTCCCGATGTCGCTCGCCGGTGCGGCGTTCAGCGCGGCGGCTGCCCGCGCGCCTCGATCAGCTGCACGAGCCGCAGCAGCGTCTCGGTGCACGGCACGGCGATGCCGACCTCGCGCGCCGCGTCCACCACCGCGCCGTTGATCGCGTCGATCTCGGTGGGCCGGCCCGCGAGCACGTCCTGCAGCATCGAGGGCCGATGCGCGCGGTGCCGCGCCAGCGCGCGGCGCACGTTCTCCACCACGTGCGCCGCGTCGGCCGCGATCCCCTTCGCGTTCGCCACGGCCACCACCTCGGCCACGATGCGCAGTGCGAGCGCCTCGCCGTCGGCGATCCGGGTCAGCTCGCCCACCGTGCACCGAGTGACCGCGCACAGGCTGTTGAGCGCCGCGTTGAAGGCCACCTTCTCCCAGATGGTGGCCCACAGCGCGTCGTCGGCCGTGCACGCGAGCCCCGCGCCGTCGAGCGCGGCCACCGTGCGCGCGAGCGCCTCGCCGCGCCTGCCGTCGGCGGTCATCATGCGCACCATGCCGCTGCCGTGCGAGGCGACGTGACCGGGCTCGGCCTTGTCGCCGGGCCAGGTCGTCACGCCGATCATCACGCTGGCGGGATCGGCGAAGCGCGCC
The DNA here is from genome assembly GCA_030151225.1 of Burkholderia sp. Classification (GTDB taxonomy): domain Bacteria; phylum Pseudomonadota; class Gammaproteobacteria; order Burkholderiales; family Burkholderiaceae; genus Burkholderia. The sequence continues at coordinate 26,941 of JASLEG010000324.1, forward strand.
AGGCGCTCCGCATTGCCGAGGCCGTTCTGCAGCGAGAGCAGGGCGGTGCGCGGGCCGATCGCGCCGCGCGCGGCGTGCAGCGCGGCCTCGGTGTGCATCGTCTTGGTGAACACGATCATCAGCTCGGCCGGCTCGCGCGCCTGCTCGGGCCGCAGCGCGGCGAGCCCGCGCACGATGCGCGGGCCGGCATCGGTGGCGAGGTGCAGCCCGTCGCGCGCGATCGCGGCCAGATGCGCGTCGTCCACGTCGAGCAGCGTGACGCGGTGCCCGGCTTCGGCGAGCAGGCCGCCGAACAGCGAACCCATCGCGCCGGCGCCGAGGATGGCGATGTCCATGCAGGGCTCCCGATTCAGAACGGATAGTGGCGCGGCGCGGTCTGCAGCGTGAGCCAGCGCAGCTCGGTGAATTCGGCGATGCCGGCCTTGCCGCCGAAGCGCCCGAAGCCGCTCTGCTTGACGCCGCCGAACGGCATCTGCGCCTCGTCGTGCACGGTCGGGCCGTTGATGTGGCAGATGCCCGACTCGATGCGGCGCGCCACGTTCAGCGCGCGCGCCGTGTCGCGGCTGAACACGGCCGAGGCGAGGCCGAACGCGTTGTCGTTGGCGCAGGCGATCGCGGCTTCGTCGCCCTGCACGCGCACCACCGGCTTGACCGGGCCGAACGATTCCTCGTGATAGATGCGCATCGCGGGCGTGACGTGGTCGAGCACGGTGGCCGGCATCAGCGTGCTGTCGGCGCGGCCGCCGCACACCAGCGTGGCGCCCCTGGCGAGCGCGTCGTCGATCAGCGCGTTGCAGTGCGCCACGCTGCGCATGTCCACCACCGAGCCGAGTACCACCGGCCCCTCGCGCGGATCGCCGAGCGGCAGCGCGCGGGCGCGTGCGCCGAACTTGGCCACGAAGGCGTCGGCGAGGCTCGCGTCCACCACGAGGCGCTCGGTGGACATGCAGATCTGCCCGGAATTCGCGAACGCGCCGAAGATCGCGGCATCCACGGCGGCGTCCAGATCGGCATCGGCCAGCACCACGAAGGGCGCCTTGCCGCCGAGTTCGAGCACGGCGGGTTTCAGATGCCGCGCGCATTGCTCGGCGATCAGCTTGCCGACGCGCGTCGAGCCCGTGAAGTTCACGCGGCGCACCTGCGGATGCGCGATCATCGCGGCCACCACGGCGCCCGCGTCGGCCGGCGCATTCGTCACGAAGTTGACGCTGCCGCGCGGCAGGCCCGCTTCCTGGAGCGCCTCCACGATCAGCCCGTGGGTGGCGGGGCACAGTTCCGAGCCCTTTAGCACCACGGTGTTGCCGCAGGCGAGCGGCAGCGCGATCGCGCGCACGGCGAGGATCACCGGCGCGTTCCACGGCGCGATGCCGAGCACCACGCCGGCCGGCTGGCGCACGCCCATCGCGAGGCTGCCCGGCACGTCGGAGGGGATCAGCTCGCCGCCGATCTGGGTGGTCATGGCGGCGGCCTCGAGCAGGCCCTGCGCGGCCAGCTGCACGTTGAAGCGCGCCCACAGCTCGGCCGCGCCGGTCTCGGCGGCCATCGCGGCCACGAAGGCGTCGGCCTTCGCCTCGAGCGCGGCGGCGGCCTTCATCAGCAGCGCGCGGCGCTCGGTGGGGCCGAGCGCCGCCCAGGCCGGGAAGGCGCGCGCGGCCGCGTCCACGGCGGCGATCGCGTCGTGTTCCGTGGCGGCCGGCGCGCTCGAGGCCACGCTGCCGTCGAGCGGGTTGCGGCGCTCGAAGGTGGCGCCGTGGCGCGCGGCGGCGCGCTCGCCATCGATCAGCATCGAAACGGTCTGCATGCTTCGTCTCCTTTTTTGAGGCCACAGGCTAGCCGAACCGCGCGATTCATGCGACGACGACCTCCACCAGCGCCGGACCGTCGGCGGCCAGCGCCGTGCGCAGCGCGTCGGCCAGCGCCGCGGCCTGGCTCACGCGCACGCCGCGGCAGCCCATGCCGGCTGCCAGCGCCACGAAGTCGAGGCCGGGCAGGTCGGTGCCCTGCACCGGGTCGCCGGGGCCGAAGCCGAAGGTCGGCGCGAAGTCCTGCAGCGCCGCGTAGCGGCCGTTGTTCAGGATCACGAAGGTGACCGGCAGCCGCTCGCGCACCGCGCTGTGGAGCGCCTGCGGCGAATACATCGCCGAGCCGTCGCCGATCACCGCGATCACGCGCTCGCCGGGGCGCGCCAGCGCCACGCCGACCGCGGCCGGCATGCCGTAGCCGAGGCCGCCGCTGTCCATCGTCAGGAAGCCGCCGGCGCGTGCGATCGGCAGGTGGGCCTGCAGCGCCGGGCGCGAGCTCGGCGCCTCCTCCACGATCGTGTGGGCCGGGTCGCGCAGCGCCTGCAGCGTCTGCAGCGCGTAGGCGACCGACATGCGCTTGCCGGCTGCCGGCGGCCGCGCACGCGGCACGGCCGGGCGCGGCGCGGGCAGGGCGCGCTCGGCC
>JASLEG010000045.1 GCA_030151225.1 Burkholderia sp.
CCAGCGCGCGCGCGCCGGCCGCGCTCAGCACGCCACCCGGCAGCCGCACGCGGCACAGTCCGCCGTCCCGGGTGGCCACCACGCGCACCAGCCCCGGGCAGGCGCTGGGGCGGATCGCCGTGCGCGCGCCGTCGTCGGGCCGATCGGCCAGATTCGGGGAAGCATCGCGGATCGAAAACGGGGCAGACAAGGACGGATATCGGGAAAGATGACGCGGGATCGTTCGTGCGCGGGCCGGTGGCGCGGCGCCGGCGACCCGGGCCGATGAAACGGGGCGCCGGACGGCCCCGGCGGCCGGGCGCGAGTCCCGCGCGGGCGAGGGCGCCGCGCGCCTCGGCGGGGTGCCCATCCGGCACCGGCCGACGAGGCGGTAAAACGAGGCTGTATTATGCCTGCTTTCACCCGGCCGAGATACGCCGCGCGCCCCGGCGCGCCGCGGGCCGGGCAGGGGCGGGATGCGTGGCGAAACGAGGGCGAAACACGGATGGAGAGCAGGGCATGACGGCGTGGCTGACGGTGATCGGAATCGGCGACGACGGCTTCGAGGGGCTCGGCAAGCGCGCGCGGCGCGCGCTGATCGATGCGGCCGTGATCGTCGGCGGCGAGCGGCATCTGGCGATGCTGCCGGGCTGCCTGCGCGCGCGCCGCGAGCCCTGGCCGAAGCCGTTCGAGGTGGGCGCGCTGCTCGCGCACCGGCCCGAGCCGGTGTGCGTGCTCGCGAGCGGCGATCCGATGTTCCATGGCGTGGGCGCCACGCTCGCGCGTCACGTCGCGGCGAGCGAGCTGCGGGTGCTGAGCGCGCCGTCGTCGGCCTCGCTCGCGGCGGCCCGGCTCGGCTGGGCCCTGCAGGACACCGAAGTGATCTCCTGCGTGGGCCGGCCGGTGGCGGCGCTCGCGCGCCATCTGCATCCGGGCCGGCGCCTGCTCGTGCTCAGCGCCGACGGCGACACCCCGGCCGCGATCGCGCGCTGCGTGACCGAGGCCGGCTTCGGCGCGACGCGCCTCGCCGTGTTCGAGCATCTGGGCGGCCCGGCCGAGCGCCGCATCGACGCGCCGGCGCGCGACTGGCCGGCCGAGCGGGTGGCGGCGCTGAACCTGGTGGCGCTCGACTGCGTGCGCGAGCCCGGCGCGCTGGCGCTGGCCGTCACGCCCGGCCTGCCCGACGAGGCCTACGAACACGACGGCCAGTTGACCAAGCGCGACATGCGCGCGATCACGCTGGCGCGGCTCGCGCCGGCGCCGGGCGAGCGGCTGTGGGACGTCGGCGCCGGCTCGGGCTCGATCGGCATCGAGTGGATGCGCGCGCACCCGACCTGCACGGCGATCGCGATCGAGGCCGACGCGGCGCGTCGCGACGCGATCGCGCGCAATCGCGACCGGCTCGGCGCGCCGGGCCTCGCGATCGTGGCGGGCCGCGCGCCCGACGCGCTGGCCGGGCTGGCCGCGCCCGACGCGATCTTCATCGGCGGCGGCGGCAGCGAGCCCGGCGTGCTGGCCGCGTGCTGGGCGGCGCTGAAGCCGGGCGGCCGGCTGGTGGCCAATGCCGTGACGCTGCAGGCCGAGGCGGCCTTCATGGCCTGGCGCGATGCGCACGGCGGCTCGCTCACGCGCGTGGCGCTGGCCAGCGCCGCGCCGCTGGGCGGCTTCGACACCTGGCGGCAGGCGCTGCCCGTCACGCTGTACGAAGTACGCAAGCCGTCGGCGGAGCACGCCTGATGCGCGAGGAAACCGCCGAGCGCGCCGCGCCGCTGCGCAGCGGCTACACCACCGGCAGCTGCGCCACCGCCACCGCGCTGGCCGCCGCGCGCCTGCTGCTGACCGGGCAGGCCGGCGACGCGAGCGAGATCGTGCTGCCGAAGGGCCAGCGCGTCGCGCTGCGGCTCGAGCGCTGCGTCGTGACCGGCCCCGGCCGCGCCGAGGCGGCCACCGTCAAGGATGCCGGCGACGATCCCGACGTCACGCACGGCGCCGTGGTGTTCGCGCGCGTGACGCTGGCCAGCGAGCCCGGCGTGCGCTTCCACGCGGCGCCCGGGGTGGGCACCGTCACGCGGCCCGGCCTGACCCTGCCGGTGGGCGAGCCCGCCATCAACCCCGTGCCGCGCCGCATGATCGCCGGGCATCTGGACGAACTGGCCGCCGCGCACGCTTACGCGGGCGGCTTCGAGGTGGCGATCGGCGTGGAGGGCGGCGAGGCGCTCGCGCTGAAGACCATGAACCCGCGGCTCGGCATCGTGGGCGGCCTGTCGATCCTCGGCACCACCGGCATCGTGCGGCCGTTCTCGTGCTCGGCCTACATCGCCTCGATCCATCAGGGCATCGACGTGGCGCGCGCCAACGGCGTGGCGCACATCGCCGCCTGCACCGGCAACGCGAGCGAGGACGCGATGCGCGCGCACTATGCGCTGCCCGGGATCGCGATGATCGAGATGGGCGATTTCGCGGGCGCCGTGCTCAAGCACCTGCGCCGTGCGCCGGTGGCGCGCGTGAGCCTGTGCGGTGGCTTCGGCAAGTTCTCGAAGCTCGCGGCCGGCCATCTGGACCTGCACAGCCGCCATTCGGGCATCGACCTGCCGCAGCTGGCCGGCTGGGCCGCCGAGGCGGGCGCGAGCCCGGCGCTGCAGCAGGCGATCCTGGCCGCCAACACCAGCCAGCAGGCGCTCGCGGCGGCGCACGCGGCCGGCGTGCCGCTCGGCGACACGGTGTGCGCGCATGCGCTCGCGGTGGCGCGCGACATCGTGCCGGCCGGCGTGGCCGTGGAAGTGTTCGCGATCGACCGCCAGGGCGGTTTCGTGGGGAGGGCGCAATGACTGTCGAAACACGGGAAACGCAAGCGGCACGACCGGCCGTGCCGCGCGTGCTGCTGCTCGGCGGCACCGGCGACGCGCTGAAGGTGGCGCGCATGCTGCCGGCCTCGGCCATCTACAGCCTGGCCGGGCTCGGCAAGGCGCCCGAGGATCTGGCCTGCGCGGTGCGCATCGGCGGCTTCGGCGGCGCCGACGGGCTGGCGGCCTTCATCCGCGAGCACGGCATCGGGCTGGTGGCCGACGCCACCCATCCGTACGCGGCGCGCATCAGCGCCAACGCGGCCGCCGCCTGCGCCGCCACCGGCACGCCGTACTGGGCGCTGCACCGCGCGCCGTGGCGGCCGCGCGACGACGACGACTGGCGCATCGTGCCCGACTGGGCCGGCGTGGTGGCCGCGATCGCGCCGTTCACGCGGCCGTTCTTCACGCTCGGCCGCGAGCCGCTCGCGCATCTCGACGCGATCCCGCCGCACCAGCACTGGACCATCCGCTGCCTCGACGCGCACGCCGGCCGCGCGCGCGCGAACGTGATCGCCGCGCGCGGCCCGTTCGCGGCGAACGACGAGCGCGCGCTGTTCGCGCTGCTCGGCGTGGACGTGCTGGTCAGCAAGATGAGCGGCGGCGCGGCCACCGAGGCCAAACTGACGGCGGCGCGCGAACGGCGCGTGCCGGTGCTGATGATCGCGCGCCCGGCGCTGCCCGCCGCCGCGCGCCGCTTCGACACGCCCGACGCGCTCGCGCGGGCGCTGGCCGAATTCGGCGCGGCATGACGGCGCGCCCGCGCGCTTGAGCCATCCCATCCCATTCCAGTGAACGGAGAACCTTCCAGATGACGGTGTATTTCATCGGCGCCGGCCCCGGCGACCCCGAACTGATCACGGTCAAGGGCCAGCGCCTCGTGCGCGGCTGCCCCGTGATCCTCTACGCGGGCTCGCTGGTGCCGGCCGCCGTGCTCGACGGGCACCGCGCCGAGACGCTCGTCAATACCGCCGAGCTCGATCTCGACGCGATCGTCGCGCTGCTGGCCGACGCGCACGCGAAGGGCCAGGACGTGGCGCGCGTGCACTCGGGCGACCCGTCGCTGTACGGCGCGATCGGCGAGCAGATCCGCCGCCTCAAGGCGCTGGGGATTCCTTATGAAATCGTGCCGGGCGTGACGGCCACGGCGGCTTGCGCGGCCGCGCTCGGCGTGGAGCTGACGCTGCCCGGCGTGGCGCAGACGGTGATCCTCACGCGCTACGCGGGCAAGACCATGATGCCCGAGGGCGAGGCGC
>JASLEG010000063.1 GCA_030151225.1 Burkholderia sp.
CGCGCGCCCGTGCGCCGCACGGCGCGCGCCCGTCCGCGTCGCGCGGGGCGGGCGGCGAGGACGGCGAGGATGGCGGCGGCACGTCGCAGGCCGGGATCGGCGGCGCCGGCTTCAGTGCGCCGCGCCGGCGGTCATCCTGAAGATGCCCTGCGCGTTGCCGGCGTCGAAGCGCAGATCGAGCTTCCACTGCCGGGTGGCGCGATCCACCTCGCGGCGGCGCGTGATGAATTCGTAGAACGAGCCCGGCACGCTGCGCGAGAGCGTGCCGCCGTCGGCGGTGCGGAAGGTGCGCTCGACGATGTCGGCGCGATAGGCGGTCTGGAACACGCGGCCCGAGCGCGAGCGCTCGACCTCGGGCTTCATCGGCCGGCCCTTGGCCTTTTCGGCGTCGGCCAGCGCGAACACGTCGGCCACGCGGTCGGTGGCGTGGTTGAAGGCGTTGCCCTCGGTGGCGATCCAGGCCATCTCGGCCGATTCGGCCAGCAGCACCTCGTAGTCGGCCACGGCCGGCACCGCGTGCTGGCGCTCGAAGGCGCCCACGATCACGGGCAGCAGCCGCTGCGCGGCCTCGAGCGGCAGCGTGCCGTCGCGCTCGATCTCCCAGAGCAGCGCCACGGCCTCGGGCGTGAGCGGATCGCGCGAGCTGCCCACCACGTTCGACACGGCCTGCTGGAACGCGGGCGAGAAGCGCTCGGGGTGCAGTTCGCTGACGAAGAACTGCGCGATGTCGTCGGGTGCGTCCTCGTGCGCCCAGGCGCGGCCCGTCATGCCGAGCTTGTCGAGCGGATAGCGGCCGTTCAGGCGGAAGCCGAGCGGCCGGAGGATCCGCGCGAAGGCGGCCTCGCCGGACGGCAGCGCGCCGTTCTCGTGCCAGCGCACGGTGCGCAGCGCGCCGTGGTCGAAGAACACCGAGCCGCCGGCCGCGAGCGTGTCCTGGGTGTAGGCGCGGCCGTTCGGCGAACGCGCGAGCAGGCCCTCGAACAGCGCCATGTTCATCGCCTGGGCGAGTTCGGCGCGGGTGACGGTGCCGTCCTCCCAGTCCGCCAGCAGCGGCGGCAGGTTCAGTGTGGCGAACAGCGCGTCGGTCTTCGGCGCGCCGAGCAGCGCGGTCAACAGGGCCTGCAGGTTGGGATTGCGCATCGGGGCATCTCGTCGAAAGGGGCACGCGGCGGGGGCCGCCGCCGGGGCTGCGGCAGTGCGCGAGCGCGCCGTTCAGCCTTGCGTGGAGCGCATTATTGAAACGGCGGCGGCCAGCGTAAAGCGAGATAAAATTGCCACTTGATGCGTTTTTGGAATCACCGTGCGCAAATTCAAGATCCCGAACATGGGCGCGCTGATGGCCTTCGAGGCCGCCGCCCGCCACGAGAGCTTCACCTACGCGGCGCGCGAGCTGTTCCTGACCGAGAGCGCGATCTCGCGCCAGATCGCCACGCTCGAGGCGAATCTCGGCGTGCGCCTGTTCGTGCGCGCCAAGCAGCGCGTGGTGCTGACGCGCGCGGGGCGGCTCTACAGCACCCAGGTGCGGCGCGCGCTCGAAAATCTCGACCGCGACACGCTGTCGATCATCGCGCACGGCAGCGGCGGCAGCTATCTGGAGCTGGCCGTGCTGCCGACCTTCGCCTCGCAATGGCTGATTCCGCGCCTGAAGGATTTCTACGAGCGCACGCCGGACGTGCGCGTCAACATGGGCGCGCGCACCGACATCTTTTCATTCGAGGAATCGCACTTCGAGGCGGCCATCCATTACGGCAAGCCCACCTGGCCCGGCGCGTCCGCCGATTACCTGTTCGGCGAGGAGGTGGTGCCGGTCTGCTCGCCGGCACTGCTGAAACGCGCCGCGAGCCGGCCCGAGGAGCTGCTCGCCTATCCGCTGCTGCACTCCACCACCCGGCCCGATGGCTGGCGGCGCTGGTTCGCCGCGCACGGCGTGGAGGATCACGCCACCATGCAGGGCGACCGCTACGAGCTGCACACCATGCTGATCAGCGCGGCCGCGGCCGGGCTCGGCATCGCGCTGGTGCCGAAGTTCTTCGTGGACGGCCGCGAGCAGCAGCTCGACGTGGTGGTGCCGTACGCGGCGCCGGCCGCGACGCGAGCGGACGCGGGCGACGGCGACGCCGCCGCCTACTACCTCGTCTACCCCACCGAACTCAGCCACAGCAAGCCGCTCGAGGCGTTTCGCGACTGGCTGCTCGAGCAGGCGCGCGCCTACGGACAGACGCGGGGCTGACCCGCCCCCGCGCCGCCGACGCCGCTCAGATCGCCCGCCCGTCCGCCACCCGGAACCACGACACCGCCGCGTGCAGGCTCTCGCTCTGCCGTTCGAGCGACGCCGAGGTGGCCGAGGCCGTTTCCACCAGCGCCGCGTTGTGCGCCGTGGTGGCCTCCATCTGCACCACGCTCGCATTCACGAGCTCGATGCCGGCCGACTGCTCGCGCGAGGCCAGGCTGATGTCGGCCATGATCGCGTTGACGCTGCGCACGGCGCCCAGGATCTCGTCCATGGTGGCGCCGGCGCGCATCACGAGCGAGCTGCCCTCGTCCACGTTCGACGACGAGGCCGAGATCAGCTCCTTGATCTCCTTGGCCGCCGCCGCGCTGCGCTGCGCGAGCGAGCGCACCTCGCTCGCCACCACCGCGAAGCCGCGCCCCTGCTCGCCGGCCCGCGCCGCCTCCACCGCCGCGTTCAGCGCCAGGATGTTGGTCTGGAACGCGATGCTCTCGATCGTGCCGACGATGCCGACGATCCGCGTGGAGCTGTCGGAGATCGCATCCATCGTGCGAATCACCTGCCTGACCACGTCGCCGCCGCGCGAGGCGATGTCGGAGGCGCGCGTGGCCAGCTCGCTGGCGTCGTGCGCGTTGTCGGCGTTCTGGCGCACGGTGGCCGTCAGCTGCTCCATGCTGGCCGCCGCCTGCTGCAGCGACGAGGCCTGCTCGCCCGCGCGCGACGACAGATCGCGGTTGCCGCCCGCGATGTCGCGCGCGTCGAGCCGGATCGCGTCGGTGCCGGCGCGCACCTCGCTGACCACGCCGGCCACCCGCTGGCGCATCTCGTCGAGCGCATCGAGCAGGCGGCCCATCTCGTTGCCGCGGCCGGTATCGATGCGCCCGGTCAGGTCGCCCGCCGCGATCTTCGCGAAGTGCCCGACCGCCGCATCGATCGGCGTGACGATCGCGCGCGTGAGCCCGCGATGCGCGACGAGGCCCACCACCAGCGCCACCAGCCCGGCGATGCCGAACGCGCTCAGCGCCAGGCCGAAGCGGCGCGCGGCGGTTTCGTAGCGGGCGCGCTGGCGGTCCACCTGGAAGGTCTCGAGCGCCGTGAGCGCCTGCTGGTAATCGTCGAACCAGGTGGCCGGCATGTCGCGCTGGGTGCCGAGGAAATCCACCAGGTTGTCGCTGTCGAGCTGCTTGAGGCCCTTCTCGAAGCCCTGCGACAGCAGCTGGTCGCGTTTGGCCAGCATGGTGTCGAGCAGCGCCTTCTCGGTCGCGTCGGGCTGGTGCAGCGCGCGATAGGCGTCGAGCTCGCGGTTGCTCTCGTCGAGCAGCGCGTGCAGGCGGCGGATCTCGTCGGCGGCCGGCTTGCCCGCGCTGATGATCTGTTCGACGTTGCCGAGGCCCACGCGCATCATCAGCATGCGCTCCGAGCTGGTCTTCAGGTGCACGACCGAGGCCGTGTCGTCGCGGTACATCGCGTCGAGCGCGTCGTTGCTCTTGACGAGCGCGAACGCGGCCGCCGCGATCACCAGCATCAGCAGCGCCGTGCAGCCGGCAATGGTGGCGGCGAGCCCGCCGCGGATCGTGAGGGTTCGAAACATGATCGGCCAGGAAAAACGCGGGCGGCGCGCGAGATGGCACGGCACGACGCCTGCGGAGATCGAACGGAACGGCGGCTGCGGCGCGACACCCGGCGCAACGTGGCAAACGCTGCGGACGGTGCACGCCTCATGACGGGCTAACGGAACGGCGGATTTTTGACTTGAGCGGGGAAACGACAGGAACCCGACAAATTCCGCCAGCAGCCCGCGCACCGCTTCGCGCTGACGGCCGGGACAGCCGCGCCAGCTTCGCGCCATCGCGCGCCGGGCGCGAGATCCGGCCGAGCCCCGGTCGCGGGCACGCCGTTTGCCCCGGCCTCGCGCGAATCGAACGCCGCATCGGCCACGCGATATTCGTATACATATAGCGCCGAATCCGCAACCCGCATGGCGTCGTTGCATCCACAGGCAGGGCCGCGCATTGATGAGATTCGCTCCATATGGCTTGAAGCAAACGACAACGATCGGCGGGCCTGACGCGCGGTTTAATGACCGATGCGCGCCAAGCCGGGCGCGCGTCCCCACCGAATACGGAAAGCCCGCCGATGAAAACCGAACCGAAACCGCGCGCGCCGCACGACGAAGGCGGCTGCGGCGCCGTCGCCGCCTCCGTCGCGACCTGTCACGCATCCGCTTGTGCCACCGTTCCCGCCACCGTCTCGCGCCGCCGCTTCCTGCAGGCGGGCGCCTCGGGCGTGGCCGCCGCCGGCACCGGCGGCTGGCTGCCCGGCGCGCTCGCCGCCGAGGTGGAGGCGCCCGCCGCGCCGCCCGTGCCCGCCGTGGCCGACGCCGCCGATCCGAACCTGCACCTCAGCGTGAACGGCGTGCCGCACCGTCTGCGCGTGGCGCCGAACGTGGTGCTGCTCGACCTGCTGCGCGACACGCTGCAGCTGACCGGCACCAAGAAGGGCTGCGATCAGGGCCAGTGCGGCGCGTGCACGGTGCACGTGAACGGCGTGGCCGTGAATTCCTGCCTGTCGCTCGCGCTGATGCACGACGGCGACGAGATCACCACCGTGGAAGGCCTCGCGCGCAACGGGCAACTGCACCCGGTGCAGCAGGCCTTCTGGGAACACGACGCCTACCAGTGCGGCTACTGCACGGCCGGCCAGATGATGAGCGCGGTGGCCGTGCTGCGCGACGCGCGCATCCCCGCCGACGACCATGCCGTGCGCGAGGCGATGAGCGGCAACATCTGCCGCTGCGGCGCCTACCGCAACATCGTGGCCGCGATCCAGGACGCACGCGGCAAGCTCGACCCGACCGAAAGGAGCAGCTGATGCGCAACTTCGACTACGTCCGCGCCGACAGCGTGCCGAACGCGCTGGCCGCGCGCGCCCAGGAGCGCACGGTGTTCCTCGCCGGCGGCACCACCCTGCTCGACCTCATGAAGCTGGACGTGATGCGCCCGGCGCGCGTGGTGGACATCCACAAGCTCGCGCTCGACGCGATTGAGCCGCTGCCCGACGGCCGCGTGCGGATCGGCGCGATGGTGACCAATACCACGCTCGCGCGCGACGAGCGGATCCGCCGCGACTATCCGGTGCTCTCGCAGGCGCTGCTGTCCGGCGCGAGCACTCAGCTGCGCAACAAGGCCACCACGGCCGGCAACGTGATGCAGCGCGTGCGCTGCGGCTATTTCCGCGATGGCGTGTCGCCATGCAACAAGCGCGAGCCCGGCTCGGGCTGCGCCGCGATCGGCGGGCTGAACCGCAACGTGCACGCCGTGCTCGGCGGCAGCGAGCACTGCATCGCCGCGCATCCGTCCGACATGTGCGTGGCGATGGCCGCGATCGGCGCGCGCGTGCAGGTGGCGGGCCCGCGCGGCGCGCGCGAGATCGACTTCCTCGATTTCCACCTGCTGCCCGGCAGCACGCCGTGGCGCGAGCACGCGCTCGAGGACGGCGAGATGATCACCCACGTCACGCTCGACGCGCCGCTGGCCGGCAGCCGCTCGGCGTACCTGAAGCTGCGCGACCGCGCCTCGTACCAGTTCGCGCTGGCCTCGTGCGCGGCGATCGTCACGCTGCGCGGCAACACCATCGAGACGGCGCGGCTCGCGCTCGGCGGCGTGGGCACCAGGCCGTGGCGCGCGCTGGCCGCCGAACGCGCGCTGGTCGGGCAGCCGGCCGAGGTGGGGAGCTTCGCGCACGCCGCCGCCCTCGCGCTCGAGGGCGCGCGCTCGTACGGCCAGAACGGCTTCAAGATCGCGCTCGGCCAGCAGGCCGTGGTGCGCAACCTGCAAACGATCACCGCATGAGGCGCGCCGCCATGAATCAGCCACGCACGCCCCTCGTCGATTTCCTCCGGAGCCTCGCATCATGAGCGATACGATCGTCGGCCAGCCCGTCAAGCGCGTGGACGGCCGCCTGAAAGTGACCGGCGCCGCGCGCTACACGGCCGATCAGCACCCGCCCGGCATGGTGTACGCGTACGGCGTGTTCAGCACCGTCGCGAGCGGCCGGATCACCGCCATCGACACGCGCGACGCGATGCGCGTGCCCGGCGTGATCGACATCCTCCATCACGATCACGTTCCGCGCCTGTACCGCGCGAGGAAGAGCCCGATCTCGCCGGCCACGATCCTGCGCGCGTCCGTCACCGACGAGACGCGCCTGCCCTTCGAGGACGCCAGCGTCCACTACGCGGGCCAGTTCGTGGCGCTGGTGGTGGCCGATACCTTCGAGCACGCCCGCGAGGCCGCGTACCGGGTGCAGGTGAGCTACGCACGCAACCCGGCCGTGGCCACCCTCGACCAGGGGCTCGAGCGCGGCGGCACGCGCGACGGCGGGCGCGGTCACACGCGCGGCGCGGCCGAGCCCGCGTTCGACGCCGCGCCGTACCGCGTCGACGCGACCTATCGCACGCCGGTCGAAACCCACAACCCGATGGAGCTGCACGCCAGCGTGGCGAGCTGGGAAGACGGGCGCCTGCATCTGTACGAGGCCTCGCAGGGCGTGACCGTGCATCGCAACACCATCGCCACCGTGTTCGGCCTCACGCCCGAGCAGGTGACCGTGGACGCGCCCTTCATCGGCTCGGGCTTCGGCAGCAAGCTGTTCATGTGGCCGCATTCGGTGGCGGCCAGCGCCGCGTCGCTGGCGGTGGGCCGGCCGGTGAAGCTGCTGGTGCCGCGCGCGCAGATGTTCACGACCACCGGCCATCGGCCCGAGACGAAGCAGCGCGTGCGCCTGGCCGCCGACGCGAACGGCATGCTGGTGTCGCTGCGCCACGAATCGATCAACACCACCTCGATGACGGACCAGTTCACCGAGAACTGCGGCGGCGTCTCGCGCGTGCTGTATTCGTGCCCCAACGTGCTGGTGAGCCATCACACCACCCAGGTCAATCGCGGCAGCCCCACCTCGATGCGCGCACCAGGCGCGGCGCCGGGCCTGTTCGCGCTCGAATCGGCGATCGACGAGCTCGCCGCCGCGGCGGGCCAGGACCCGGTGGCGTTCCGGCTGCGCAACCTGTCCACCCGCGACGAGACCGTCAACCTGCCGTGGTCGAGCAACCACCTGCCCGAGGCGATCACCACGGCCGCCGAGCGCTTCGGCTGGGCCGCGCGCGATCCGGGCATCGGCGCGATGCGTGACGGCCACGAGCGGATCGGCTACGGCATGGCCGCCTGCAACTGGGAGGCGTATCGCACCGCCGCCGAGGCGCGCGTGCAGCTCGGCAGCGACGGCACCGCGCTGGTGACCTGCGCCGTGCAGGACATCGGCACCGGCACCTACACGATCGCCGCGCAGATCGTGTCGAACCTGACCGGCCTGCCCGTGGAGCGCATCAAGGTGAAGCTCGGCAATTCCGCGTATCCGTCCGCGCCGCTGTCGGGCGGCTCGTGGGCCACGGCCAGCGTGTCGCCGGCGATCGCCGAGGCCACCCGCAACGCCATCGAGCAGTTGAAGACGATCGCCACCGCCGACGGCGCCACCTTCGCGGGCGCCAAGCCCGAGACGCTGCGCCTCGAGCGCGGCCGGCTCACCGACGGCCATCAGAGCGCGGCGTTCGACGCCGTGCTGAAGGCGCGCCGCATCGCCAACGCCGAGGGCTTCGCGGCCAGCTCGCCCGCGCCCACCGGCCAGTTCGCGTTCCGCTCGTTCGGCGTGCACTTCGTGGAGGTGCGCTGGGATCCGGGCATCTCGCACCTGCGCGTGGCGCGGGTGGTCAGCGCGATCGACGTGGGCCGCGTGATGAACCCGCTCACGGCGCGCAACCAGGTGGAAGGCGCGATCGTGATGGGGGTGGGCATGGCGCTGTTCGAGGCCACCGAATACGATCCGCGCACCGGCCTGCCCGGCAACAACAACTACGCCGAGTACCCGGTGCCCGTGCATGCGGACCAGCCCGAGATCGAGGTGATCTTCCTCGATCACCCCGACCTCGCGCTCAACGAGTTCGGCGCGCGCGGGGTGGGCGAGATCGGCATCACCGGGCTCGCGGCGGCAGTGGCCAACGCCGTGCATCACGCCACCGGCCGGCGCGTGCGCGAACTGCCGATCACGCTCGACAAGCTGCTCGACCCGGCCCGGCCGGTGTTCGCGTGAGCACAGGTCAACCGGGAGAGCGCATGGACAATCTCGACCTCGACGTGCTGACCCGGGCGGCCGGCTGGCTGCGCGACGGCCGCGGCGTGCTGCTCGCCACCGTGGTGCGTACCTGGGGCTCGTCGCCGCGCCCGGCCGGCGCGATGCTGGCCGTGCGCGACGACGGCGCCGCGGCCGGCTCCGTGTCGGGTGGCTGCATCGACGACGACCTGATCGCCATCATGCAGCGCGACGGCATGCCGGCCGGCGCGCCGCGCGTGACGACTTACGGCCTCGCCGCCGACGATGCGCACCGCTTCGGCCTGCCCTGCGGCGGCACGCTCGAGCTGGTGCTGGAGCCGCTGGCCGGCGCGCGTCACGCGGCGCATCTGGCCGAGCTCGTGGCCCGGCTGCGCGCCGGGCAGCTGGTGGCGCGCACGCTGGAGATGGCGAGCGGCGCGGCCACGCTGGCCGACGGCAGCGCCGAGCGCGGCCTGCGCTTCGACGGCCGGCGCCTCGTCACGCAGCACGGCCCGCGCTATCGGATGCTGCTGATCGGCGCGGGCCAGCTGAGCCGCTACGTGGCGGGCACCGCGCTCGGGCTCGGCTACGACGTGACCGTGTGCGATCCGCGCGAGGAACACGCGGCGCAGTGGGACGTGCCCGGCACGCGGCTCGTCACCGGCATGCCCGACGACACAGTGATCGCGATGCAGCCCGACGCGCGCACCGCCGTGATCGCGCTGACGCACGATCCGAAGCTCGACGATCTGGCGCTGCTCGAGGCGCTCGGCTCGCGCGCGTTCTACGTGGGTGCGATCGGCTCGCGGCGCAACAACGCGGCGCGGCGCGAGCGGCTCGCGCTGTTCGATCTGGAGCCGGCCGCGATCGCACGGCTGCACGGGCCGATCGGCCTGTTCATCGGCAGCCGCACGCCGCCCGAGATCGCGATCTCGATCCTGGCCGAGGTCACCGCGTGCCGCAACGGCGTGGCCGTGCAGCGCGGCGCGGCCACGCTCGTCGACGTGGCCACCGGCAAGCACGGCGCGAGCGAGGACAGCGAGCGGCTGTGCGGCGCCGGCGACGATCGATTGACCTTGACGGAGTGAAGCGCCGCCGGCGGCGGATGCGGCTAAGCCTGCGCGCCGCCGGCCAGTTCGATCACGAAGTCGAGGAACGCGCGCGTGCGCGCCGGCAGATGCCGGCGCGACGGGTAATACGCGTGGAGCGGGAAGCGCTCGTCGGCCCAGTCCGGGAACAGGTTCACGAGCTGGCCCGCGGCGATCATCGGCTCGGCCGCGATCGCGAGCATCTGCGCCACGCCGATGCCGGCCAGACACGCCTGCACCTGCGCCGACGGATCGTTGACGGTGAAGCTGCCGCGCGTGTCGATCGCGAGGTGGCGCCGCTTGCGGTGGAACTCCCAGCCGAACGGCCGGCCCGTCTCCGGGTTGCGGAACTCGATCACCCGGTGCGCGCCGCCGGCGGCGAGATCCTCGGGTCTGGCCGGCCGCCCGCGCCGCGCCAGATAGGCCGGCGCGGCCACCGTCACCACCGCCGTGTCGAGCAGCTTGCGCGCCACCAGCGTGGACGCCTTCGGCTCGCCGAACTGGATCGCCAGATCGAAGCCGTCCAGCACCAGATCGCCCACCGTGTCGCGCGCGATGCATTCGATCGCGAGCGCCGGATGCGCGTCGATGAAGCGCTCGAGCGGCGCGCCGAGCACCAGCCCGTAGCAGACCGGATCCAGATTCACGCGCAGCCGCCCGCGCACGCCGGCGGCGTCGCCGGCCGCCGCCGCGGCGGCCTCCTCGAGCCCCGCCAGATGCGGCATGACCTGCGCGTGGAAGCGCCGCCCCTCGTCGGTCAGCGAGACCGCGCGCGTGGTGCGGTTGAACAGGCGGATGCCGAGCCGCTTCTCGAGCCGGGCGATCGCGCGGCTCACGCCGGGCGGCGTCATGCCGATCGCGTCGGCGGCCGCCGCGAAGGTGCCGGTGTCGACCACGGCCGCGAACACGCTGATGCCGCTGGTGAGGTTGTCGTGACGCGAAGGCATCGGGGGAAGGCCGGGCGGGCCGGCGGGAGGCGGTGGAGCGGCAAAGGTATCACGCGGCGGGGAAGGCGCCGTTCGGCCCGCCCCGACAAGACCCTTGCCCCCGCGCGGCATTAGCCAGCTTTATCGACTCGATAATCCACAGATGGTTTTCATTATGGCGACGCTCCTCTAGACTCCGTGGAAACCCTGACTCGTGCGTCCGCCGCTGGCGTGACGCGCGATCCGTTCCCTGACCGAGAGGCATCGCATGACCGCTTTGTTTACCCCGTTCCGCCTGAAGGACGCCGAGCTGCGCAACCGCATCGCCATTCCGCCGATGTGCCAGTACAGCGCCACCGACGGCTTCGTGACCGACTGGCACCTCGCGCATTACACGAGCCTCGCGCGCGGCGGCGCCGGCCTGGTGATCGTGGAGGCCACGGCCGTGGCGCCGGAAGGCCGCATCACGCCGGGCTGCACGGGCCTGTGGGACGACGCCCACATCGAGGGCCTGGCGCGCATCGCCGCCGCGATCAAGGCCGCCGGCGCGGTGCCGGGCATCCAGATCGCGCATGCGGGCCGCAAGGCCAGCGCCAACAAGCCGTGGGAAGGCGACGACCACATCCCGAACGGCCAGCCCGGCGCCTGGCAGACCATCTCGCCGTCGGCCAGCGCGTTCGGCGCGAATCTGCCGAAGGTGCCCGAGGCGATGAGCCACGACGACATCGCGCGCGTGCGCCGTGCCTTCGCGGCCACCGCGCGCCGCGCGCTCGCGGCCGGCTTCGAGTGGCTGGAGCTGCATTTCGCACACGGCTATCTGGCGCAGAGCTTCTTCTCGCCGCATGCGAACCAGCGCACCGACGAATACGGCGGCGACTGGGTCAGGCGCGGCCGCTTCCTGAACGAGACGCTCGCGGCCGTGCGCGAGGTGTGGCCCGAGCGCCTGCCGCTGACGGCGCGTTTCGGCGTGATCGAATACGACGGCAACGATGCCGAGACGCTCGACGCCTCGATCCGCCTGGCCGGCGACTTCAAGCGCGGCGGCCTGGACCTGCTCAGCGTGAGCGTGGGCTTTTCGACGCCCACCGCGAGCATCCCGTGGGGCCCGGCGTTCCTCGCGCCGATCTCGGAGCGCGTGAAGCGCGAGACCGGGCTGCCGGTGGCGTCCGCCTGGGGCATCGACGATCCGAAGATCGCGAACCGCACCGTGGCCGACGGCCAGCTCGATCTGGTGATGGTGGGCCGCGCGCATCTGGCCGACCCGCACTGGCCGTACCACGCGGCGAAGAAGCTCGGCGTGGAGAAGCCGTCGTGGGTGCTGCCGGCGCCGTACGCGCACTGGCTCGAGCGCTACGCGGTGGCGACGGCGGATTGAGGCGGCGCACGCCGCGATGACACGGTAATGGACCGGCGGCCGGCGGGGCGACCCGCCGGCCGCGTTCGTTTACAGCCAATGAAGCGGGCTTGCCGACGCGAAGCGCCACGTAATACATTCGCTGCTCAAGACAATTCGAGGGCAGGCGGCGAGGACATGGACGACGAGGTCTATCAACGCGGGCTGAAGGCGCTGCCGGCGCGGTGCCCGGCCGGGCCCGCCGCATGATCTCGCGTCTGCGCTTCGTCATGCCCGCCACCGCGGCGCGCACCTTCGAGGCCTTCCACGATCACGACACGCGCCTGCGCTGGGACACCCTGCTCGCCGAGGCGACGGTGGAAGGCGGCCACCGTCGTCCGCACATCGGCGCGATCTCGATCAACCGGGGCCGCGGCTGGAAACGGCCGTTCCGCCTGCGCACGCGCTTCGTGGCCTACGCGCCGCCCCGGCTCGCCGCCGCCACGCTGGTGGAGCCGGCCGGATTGTTCCGCGAATGGAGCGCGTCGCTGCGGCATCGGGACCTCGGCGACGGCACGTCCGAGCTGATCTACACGCTCGCGTTCTCGCTGCGCCCCGGCTGGGTCGATGCATGCTGCCGGGGCGTAGTCGCGCGGATGTTCGAGCGCGAGACACGGCGCCGGTTCGCGGCGCTGGCCGCGTATCTGGGCGAGTGAGGTGACGCCTCGCTCGTGGCGCCGCGATCCTTACGGCGTCACGACCTCGATCGCCACCGCCTTCACGACACCGGGCGCGCTGCTGCTGACGTAGCTGACGTGATCGATACCGATGAAGTTCGCGTCCGGCACGTAGGACACCAATGCGCCGTGCGCGATCTTGCCCGTGCACAGTCGCGATTTGCCGATCGTGTAGTCGCCTTCCTTGACGCTGATCCGGCCATGCTGCGGCAATTGCCGGATCGCGATCTCGGGCATGCCTGCACTCTGGCAGCTCGCCGGATCCCAGGTACCGTGCGCGCCGACCAGCACGGGCTTGCCCGGCGCCGTCACGCGTCGTGCCTCGGCCGGGGACGCCGAGGCGATCGAGGGGGCCGCCGCCGATGCAGCCGAATCGCGAGCGCCCGATTGCGCGGCGCCAGCCGACTGTCCCGTGTAGTGCAGGTCTCTCAGCTCCGTCAGCGCTTGCGCCTCCGGCTCCAGGGACGGCGCCACATGGCCCACGGCAAAGCCGAATCCCACGCGGGTCCTCACGTAGCGCGTCTGTCCGGCCGCGAGATCGAACTCGACCTGCCGCGTCACCTCGGTGGACGTCGTCACGGCGTAGCTGCCCGGCAGCCTGTCGACATAGAAGAAACCGCCCGGCTGCGAGCGCCCGACCACCACGCCATTCAGGTGGATCTCGGGCTGCACCGCGCTGCCGCCGATGCCGCCGCTGCGCAGGAAATAGATACGGCCGTGATCGTGGTCGAGCGTCGGAATCGAACTCGCCACCTGCTCGTAACCAGGGCCGGTCGCGCACGCCGCCAGGGCTGCGACGAACGCGCCCGTTGCCAGCCAACCAAATATCCGAAACATGTCTGCGTCACCCGATGTCATTGTTGGAATCCATATCGGCCGCGACACGCGGATCTTGAGTCGGGGTTTCCCGAGAACGCCGCGACTATCTTCGCGCCGCGATCCGGACCGGACAGGTAAGCCGCCGATTGAGCTCGGGCAGCATCGCGGCGGGAATCGAGACCGGCACTTCGCTGCGGAGATCGCAGATCGTGTGCAGGTGGCGCCAGCGCACGCTGAACGTATGCCTCGATACGCCACGCCTCGTGCTGGCGGCGTGTAGAATACGCCGCCAGCACGAGTATCGGGCGATCCGGGCAGATCCCATCGTTCGTCATGCGCATGCAGCACGCCGCCGGCGACGAAGCGCTCGAAGCGCGAGCGCAGGCGGCGCGGGAAGCCGGGGCTGTCGTCGCCCTCGTACGAAAAGAACGCGAGCTGCTTGCGGCCGTCGAGCAGCAGGGGCAGTTCGTAGCCCGTGTGAACCAGGTACGGCGCACGGCGGGTCGGAAGATCGTCGTCGCGACACAGCGTGACCTCGCGCTCGCCGCTGTCGAAACCGAAGCCGAACGCCTCGCACACGGCCCGCACATGCTCGGGCCCGAGCGTGTCACAGCCTTCGACGGCGGGATCCTCGTCGGCATCGATGCCGAGCATGCGCCGCAACTGCGCCGGATCGGACACGACGAAACGCGTGGCCAGCCACGGATGGAGCCGCATGTCGTCGATCGCTTCGAGCGATGAAGGCGACGCCTTCGGGCGCGGTGGTCATGGCGGGCCGGTGGAACGCCGAGGTTCGATGCCGCGTGCGATGTCACAATCGAGCACGCGCGTGCCTGCGGGTTCGCGCAACGATACAGCGAACCGGGGGAACACACGTGGAATCCGTCTCCATCGAGCGCATCTGGTCGCCCGTCCACGGGCATCCCGCCTGGTCGGTCAGGCGAGGCCACGGCAGCTTCCTGACCTTCGAATTCGGCGCGCCGGCGCTGCGGATCCGCGAGCCGGTCGAGGCGCGCGACGATGCGAGCGAGCGCACCCGGGCGTCACTCGCGCGCCGGCGCGTGCATCCGGTCGGCCAGTGGCATCTGTGGATATATTGCTGCAACTGGGTCGTGCTCGATCACGGCGTGGCGGTGGCGCACGACGCAGCGCTCGACGACGAGATCGCAGCCGCCGTCGGGCTGCTGGACGGCCAGAAGATCGTGTCGGTGGCGCACGGCGAGGCGCCTGGCACGTGGACTTTCCGCTTCGACCTGGGCGGCGAACTGAGAACGTCGCCGTATCGCGACGATCCCGGGCTCGAACAGTGGCATCTGTACGAGCGCGATTCGGGCTGCGTGCTGTCGGTGCGCGGCGACGATCGCCACGCGTATGGACCGGGGGATCGCTCGCCTGACGATCAGGTGTGGCTGCCGCTCTGATCCGGGCGATGCCGTCGCCTCGTCGCCTCGCCCCATTCCCCCCGGGAATACCGCTTATCACCGCCCCCCGCCTTCTGCGCCCGCCGCCCGCGCCGCATCATTCGCTCACCCCAACCCAACCCGAGACCGGAGCGAATCATGAACCACTTCCCCCACCACACGATCGACACCGCACCCGCCGCATCGCAGCCGCTGCTCGACGGCGCGAAGCGCGCCTTCGGCTTCGTGCCGAACCTGCAGGCGCACATGGCCGAATCGCCGGAACTGCTGGCCGGCTACTCGGCACTCTGGGACCTGTTCGCGAAAACCACCCTGACGCCGCAGGAACAGCAGGTCGTGTATCTGACCTCGAACTTCGAGAACGACTGCCACTACTGCATGGCCGGCCACAGCACGCTCGCGAAGATGATCGGCATGGACGCCGCCACCCTCGCCGCGCTGCGCGCCGGCACGCCGCTGCCCGACGCGAAGCTCGAGGCGCTGCACCGCCTGACCACGACCGTCGTGCGCGAGCGCGGCTTCGTGCCCGACGCCGAGATCGACGCGTTCCTCGCCGCCGGCTACTCGCGCCGCAACGTGCTGGACGTGATCCTCGGCGTCGCCACCAAGGTGATGAGCAACTACACGAACCACGTGGTGCACACCGAGTACGACGCCTTCATGAAGGGCAACGAATGGACCAGGCCGGCCGCCACGCAAGCCGCCTGAGCCCGTCTCGTCACCCTTCCTCACGGAGCCGAACCCATCATGTCCCTGCAACAACGACTCGACGCCTTCAAGGCGGACTTCCGCGCCGGCAAGCCGCCCTTTCATGCCCCGGCCTCGGTGCATCCGATAATGGAGCGCGCCACCGCCGAGCTGATCGCGAGCGGCCAGGCGGGCCGCGCGCTGAAGGCCGGCGATCGCGCACCGGCCTTCACGCTGCACGACCAGAACGGCCAGCCCGTCTCGTCCGCCGTGCTGCTCGCCGAGGGGCCGCTCGTCGTCACCTTCTATCGCGGCGTGTGGTGCCCGTACTGCAACCTCGAGCTGCAGGCACTGAACGCGGTGCTGCCGCAATTGCGCGAGCGCGGCGCGAACCTCGTGGCGATCTCGCCGCAGACGCCCGCGAACAGCCGCAAGTCGGTGCGCGAGAACGGGCTGGACTTTCCGGTGCTCGCCGACACGCACGGCGACACGGCCGCGGCGTTCGGCCTGCGCTTCGCGCTGCCCGATTATCTGGTCGAGCTGTACCGCCAGTTGAAGAACGATCTGCCGATGGCGAACGGCGACGCGTCCTGGACGCTGCCGATCCCCGCGCGCTACGTGATCGGCCGCGACGGCGTGGTGCTGTATTCGGAGGTCCATCCCGACTACACGCGCCGCCCGGAGCCGGAGGATCTGCTGCCGGTGCTCGATCGCGCGAACGCCGTGCCCTGACGTCGGCCCCACCTCGTTCCGGAGACGATTCATGCCTTCCCGTACCTTTCTCGTGACCGGCGCCTCGAAGGGCATCGGCCTCGCGCTGAGCGAGCGCCTCGTGCGCGCCGGCCATCGTGTGGTGGGCCTCGCCCGCGGGCCGGCCGAGTTTCCCGGCGAACTGGTCAGCGTCGATCTGGCCGACCGCGACGCCACCGACGCCGCGCTACGCGCCCTGCTCGCGCGCCATGCCTTCGACGGCGTGGTGAACAACGTCGGCCTCGTGAAGCCGCAGGCGATCGGCAACGTGGACCTCGCCACGCTCGACGAGGTGCTCGCGGTGAACCTGCATCCGGCCGTGCAGACGGTGCAGGCCCTGCTGCCCGGCATGCGCGAGCGCGGCTGGGGCCGCGTGGTCAACATCTCGAGCCTGACGATCCTCGGCATCGCCGAACGCACGGCCTACGCGGCGGCCAAGGCCGCGCTGGTCAGCTTCGCGCGCTCGTGGGCGCTCGAACTCGCGCCCACCGGCATCACCGTGAACGCGGTGGCGCCGGGCCCGACCGAGACGGCGCTGTTCCGGGCCAACAACCCGCCCGGCAGCGCGGGCGAGCACCGTTACCTGTCCGGCGTGCCGATGGGCCGCTTCGGCACGCCGGACGAGATCGCCGCGACGATCGCGTTCCTGCTGTCGGACGACGCGGCGTTCATCACCGGCCAGACGCTGTTCGTGGACGGCGGCGCATCGATCGGCCGTCGCGCGTTCTAGCGAGCGGCAGCGGCAGCGGCGCGGAGATGCATGCCACGGATCCGGCTCAGCCCGCCTGCCTCCCGGCGCCGCCCATCACCGCCTCGACGAAATCGACGAACGCGCGCGCCCGCGAGGTAACCAGGCGCCCGGCCGGGAACACGGCCCACAGATCGACGCACGGCAGCGACCAGTCGTCGAGCACGGCGCGCACCTCGCCGCTCGCCAGCTCGGGCCCGAACATCCACTCCGACGCGATCGCGAGCCCCATGTGGGCGAGCACGGCCGTGCGCAGGCCCTCGGCCGCGCTCACGCGCACCCGCCCCGACACGGTCACCGCCACTTCCGTGCCGTCCGCTTCGCGCCGGAATGCCCAGTTCTCGCCACCGCCGCCGCGCAGCGCATGCACGATCGCGTGATGGCGGCTCAGCTCGGCCGGCGTGGCCGGCACGCCGGCCTCGGCCAGATACGCGGGCGTGGCCAGCACGCGCCGCCGGCCGCGGGCGATGCGGCGCGCGGTCATCTGCGAATCGTCGAGCGAGCCCATCCGCAGCGCCACGTCCACGCCCTCCTCGAGCAGGTCGATCGGGCGATCGTCGAGGATGATGTCGAGCTCCAGGTCGGGATGCCGATCGAGGAAGGTCTTCAGCGCGGGCAGCACGTGCAGCCGCGCGAAGGTCACGGCCGCGCCCACGCGCAGCTTTCCCGACAGCCCCGTCGACGCATCGCGTACGGCCTGCTCGGCCTGATCCGCCGCCTCGATCGCGCGTCGCGCATGCTCGTAGAAACGCTGGCCGGCGTCGGTGGGCACCAGCCCGCGCGTGGAGCGCAGCAGCAACCGCGCGCCGAGATGCGCCTCGAGTTGCGCCACCGATTTCGACACGGCCGGCTGCCCGAGCTCGAGCCGGCGCGCGGCGGCCGAGAACGAGCCCGCCTCCACCACTGCCACGAAGGTTTCCATCGCTGCCATTCGGTCCATCGAAACGTCGCTCCCCGGTCGGACGCGCGGGTCGCGCGCCACCGCGCAGTCTAGCCGCTCGCCGCGCGATACGGGCGCCGCATGCCGCTGCGGGGCGTTCCCCGCGGCGGCCGCTCTCGGGCTCAGGGGCTGCTGGCCGCCCTCTCGTCATGCGTTCGCACGAGTCGCGTCTTGACGGTTCAGTCTTGCCGATGCATCGGGAACGCGCCGTCACCCGCCTCGCGCCGCCCCCTGCGCATAGGCGCCGAGCCCCTCGGCCAGCGCCGCGAAGGCCGCCGTGCAGCGCGCGCTGCGGCGCAGATCCTCGTGCATCGCCACCCAGGTGTCCAGCGTGAACGACACGGCGCGCGGCAGCACGCGGTGCAGCGCGGGATCCCGGGCGGCGAGCGCGGCCTGGCAGAAACCGATGCCGAAGCCGGCCCGAATCGCGGCCAGCTGCGCGAGATCACTGTCGGCGCGCAATCTGAAGTCGGCACGATCGAGCGGCGCGAGAATCCGGCCCACCGAACGGATGAAGGCGGTTTCGCGGTCGTAGCCGATCAGCATGTGGCGCGCGAGATCGGCCACCGTGCGCGGTGTGCCGTGCCGCGCCAGGTAGCGTTGGTGCGCGTGCAGGCCGATCTCGATGCCGCCCGCGCGCCGCGCCACGAGCGCCGCCTGCTGCGGCCGGAACATGCGCACGGCGATGTCGGCTTCGCGATGCAGCAGGTCGTCCACCCGGTTCGACAGCACCAGCTCGACGCTCAGCGCCGGATGCGCCTCGTGCAGCGCGGTCAGGATCGGCGGCAGCACCTCCACGCCGATCACCTCGCTCGCCGTGATCCGCACCGTGCCGCGCACGCCGTCGCCATGCCCGCTCGCGGCGCGCCGCAACGCGGCCGCCGAGGCGGCCACGCCAGCCGCGTGCGGCGCCAGTTCGAGCGCGGCATCGGTGGGCGCATAGCCGTCCACCGAGCGCGTGAACAGCGTGAGCCCGAGCGCGGCCTCGAGCGCGTCGATGTGGCGGCCCGCGGTGGGCTGCGCGATGCCCATCGCGCGCCCGGCCGCCGACAGCGAGCCCGTTTCCAGCACCTGCAGGAAGGTGCGATACCACTCCCAGCTCGGTTCGACGTTGCGCATGGTATGCATTTCCGTATGGATGACCGACGATCTTAGCCAATTTTCATTGAGCCTCCAGCGCCGCACACTGCAGGGCATCGAGCGCGGCAACCGGCCGGGCTCACCGAAGGAGTCCGTCATGTCGAAGATTGCCCTGTTCGGCGCTGCCGGCGCGATCGGCCGCAGCATCGCCGATGCGCTGCGCGCGCAGCAACGCCCGTATCGCGTGGTCGGCCGCCAGGCCGCCGCCCTGCATGCCACGTTCGGCGCCGACCCGCTCGCCGAGCTCGCCACCTGGGATCCGGATTCGCCGGACTCGATCCGCGCCGCCGCGAGCGGCATCGACACGCTCGTCTATCTGGTCGGCGTCGATTACTGGCGCTTCGAGCTGCATCCGGCGCTGATGCAGCGCACGATCGACGGCGCGGTGGCGGCCGGCGTGAAGCGCATCGTGCTGATCGGCACCGTGTATCCGTATGGCCGTTCGCGCGGCAATCCGGTGCGCGAGGATCATCCGCGCACGCCGCACACGTTCAAGGGGCGCATGCGGCTCGAACAGGAGCAGCGGCTGATGCAGGCGCATGCGGACGGCCGGATCGAGGCCACGGTGCTGCGGCTGCCCGATTTCTACGGGCCCGGCGTGACGGCCAGCCTGCTGCACGGCGCGATTCGCGCGGCGGTGGCCGGCGGCCCGGCCGACCTGCTCGGCCCGCTCGATCGCGAGCATGAATTCGTGTTCGTGCCCGACGTGGGGCCGGTGCTGACCCGCCTGATCGACACGCCCGGGGCGTGGGGCCGAATCTGGCATCTGGGCGGCGCGGGCGTGACCACGCAGCGCGCGCTGCTCGACGAGATCGAGCGGCAGACCGGCCGCAAGCTGCGGCCGCGGGTGGCGAACAAGACGATGCTGCGCGTGCTCGGCCTGTTCAAGCCGATGATGCGCGAGCTGGTGGAGATGAACTATCTGATGACCGAGCCGCTGATCCTCGACGACTCGGCGCTGCAGGCGCTGATCGGGCCGATCCGCAAGACGCCGTACGCGGAAGGGCTGCGGCGCTCGCTGGCGGCGCAGGCCGAGACAGCCGCCGCCGCGCCGGCACCGACGTCGCGCGAGCGCGCCTGAGCACGGCAAGCCCTGCAGCTTCGCTGCGCGCCACGGCGATCTGCGGGCCGCGGGCGCGCGAAAGGAATGAAAGCTTCGGCCTGCTCAGCGTGCCGGGGGCGTCGGATCGACGGCGTCGAAGCGCATCAGTTCGGCCAGGTCGCGCTCCACGCTCAGGCAGCCGCGCTCGCGCCACTGCGCGGCCGAGATCTCGCCCGTCACCGCGCCCACGAAGCGCGTGCCCGCGGCGGCGGCGGCCTGCGCGTCGGCGTCGTGGTCGCCCACGTAGGTGGCCTCGCCCGGCGCAACGCCGAGCAGGTCGAGCGCCTTCAACAGTCCTTCCGGATGCGGCTTGTGATGGGTGACGTCCTCGCCGCCCACGATCACGCTCACGTACTGCGCGAGATGCGTGTGCGCGAGGATCTGCTCGATCCGGTAGCGGAACTTGGTCGACACGATCGCCACCGGCACCTGCTGCACGTGCAGCGTGAACAGCAGCGAGATCGCCTCGGGGTAGAGACGCGTCATCGGCACCATCACGCGGTCCGCATGCGCCACGAAGCGGGTGGCATAGGTGGCGGCCTGATCGGCGTCGTCGCTGCCGGTCAGGAACGTGAAGGTGCGCACGAGGTTCAGGCCGATCGAGGCCTCGATGCGCTCGCGCGGCGGCACCGGCAGGCCCATGTCGGTCAGCGCGCCCTGCGCGCAGCACACGATGGCATCGCGCGAATCGGCGAGCGTCAGGTCGAAGTCGAACAGATAGGCGCGGCTGGCTGGAAACATGGGACGGGGCGGGCGTGAAGGCTTGCGCGGCGCGGGGTGGCCGACGCGAAGCGGCCATCATAACGGATGCCGCCGGCCGGCGCGGTGCGCCCGGCCCGCCCGGCCGTTCGCCCGCTCAGAGGCCGGCCGCCTTCCCCAGCAGGCCCAGCGCCACCACCACCAGCACCGAGGCGAAGCCCGTCTGCACGTGCCGCGCCGCGAGCCGGCGCGAGGCGAGCCGCCCCGCCACCATGCCGGCCGCGGTGGCGCCGCTGAACCACACGGCCACCTGCGCCGGCACCGGTGTGCCGTGCGCGATCGTGGAGGCGATGCCGCCCGCCCCCACCAGCGCGATCACCGCCAGCGAGGTGGCCACGATGCCATGCATCGGCACGTCGGTCAGCTTGCGCAGCATCGGCACGATGATGAAGCCGCCGCCCACGCCGAGCAGCCCCGTCATCAGCCCCGTCACGGCACCGGTGCCGGCGAGTGCCGCGGCCGTGCCCGGCGTCCAGGCGAGGCGCCCGGTGGCCGGGTTCATGTGGCCGACGCACAGCGGCGAGTCGTCGGGCGCGTCCGCCTTGCCGGCCAGCACCTGGCGCCACTGCCGCAGCGCCACCACCAGCATCACGAGCGCGAACAGCGCGAGCAGCAGCCGCTGCGGCAGCGCATGGGCGGCACGCACCCCGAGCGTGGTGGCCGGCACGCCGGCGGCCGCCATCAGCAGCGCGGCGCGATAGCGCACGAGCCGGCGCCGGAATGCCTCGAGCGCGCCGATCGCCGCGCTGCCGGCCACCGCGATCAGCGCGACCGGCGTGGCCTGCTGGATGGTCCAGCCCAGGCCGGCCACCAGCGCCGGCACCGCGAGAATGCCGCCACCCGCGCCGGTCAGGCCGAGCACCGCGCCCACCAGCGCGCCGAGGATCAGGGCGAGGTCCATTCAGCGGCTCCCGATCGACAGGTGGACGGGCTGGCGCGGCAAACAGGCGAAGCGATGGTGCAAGAGTGACCTCGACGAAGGAAAGCGGGACGGCAACGATCCGCTTTCCCATTCAAATCGCGTGCCAGATCGAGCCTCGCGCGGACCGTCGCGGCAAATCCTTGATTCGACAGCCCATAAGTGGATGACCGACACGCCAGCCCGAGCCGCGTCGCCTCGGCCGGCCCCGTTCGCACCGCCAGATCGGCACCTGGCTGGCAGCAAATGGCAGTGTCTGGCAGCCCACGGCGAACCGTCCAACCCCGCCCGCGCCGCGCATTTCGATACCGATCGTTTCTTTCGGATCAATTCCGGGGCCGAATCCTCGCATTTCCGTCTGGGCGTTCCCCCGTATTGACCTGCCGCCCCACTTAATGAAAATGGAAGCATTCATCCGCCAGGAGAGGCGATGCGTAGCGTATCCGTCACCCCCGATGCGAACCGCGCGACAGGCAGGCTGCCGGCTTCTCCCGCCGCGCGCGTCGCATCGCTCCACGCCCTCCCGCAAGCCCCCTCGCCGCGCATCGCGGCCACCCATCACGATCCCCATCAACACGATCCCTGCAAACGGAGCGACCGATCATGACAGCGACCACCCTCGACACGAAGTCCCTGACAGACCGCGACGGCTGGCTGATTCGCTACTGCGAGCGCGGCCGCGTCTCCGACTCGGTGATCCGCGGCGGCATCAGCGCGCTGCTGTGGCAGAAACTGCGCGCCGAGCACGTCGACGACGACGTGGCCCGCATCGACGCGCTGAACGCCTTCGTCGACGAGCTGAACCGCAGCCCGATCGCGAGCGCGTCCGACACCGTCAGCCGCGAACTCGTGGACATGCCGGCCGCGTTCTTCGAGGCGCACCTCGGGCCGCGCGTCAAGCAGTCGTGCTGCTACTTCCCGCAGGGCGAGGACACGCTCGCGCACGCCGAGGACGCGATGCTCGCGCTGTACGCCGAGCGCGCCGAGCTGGCCGACGGCCAGCGCGTGCTCGACCTCGGTTGCGGCTGGGGCGCGCAATCGCTGTGGCTGGCCGAGCGCTACCGGCATTCGCAGGTGGTGGGCCTGACCGGCTCCGCGCGCCAGCGCGAATTCGTGGAGCAGCGCGCCGCCGCGCGCGGCCTGACCAACCTGAAGGTCGTGACCGGCGACGTCGCCACCCACGAATTCGCGGGTGCCGACGCCGGCTTCGACCGCGTGCTGTCGATCGAGAACTTCGAGCACATGAAGAACTACCGCGCGCTGCTCGCGAAGATCTCGCACTGGATGCGCGACGACGGCAAGCTGTTCGTGCACCTGTTCGCGCACCGGCTGGTGGCGTATCACTTCACCACCCAGGACGGCAACGACTGGATGTCGCGCCACTTCTTCGGCGGCGGCACGATGCCGTCGGCGGACCTGCTGCTGCGCTTCCAGGATCACCTGCGCGTGGAAAAGCAGTGGTGGCTCGACGGCACCCACTACCAGCGCACCGCCAACCATTGGCTCGCCTCGCTCGACGCCGCGCACGAGCAGGTGATGCCGGCGCTGCGCGAGACCTTCGGCGAGGACGACGCGCCGATCGTGTTCCAGCGCTGGCGCATGTTCTACATGGCGGTGGCCGGGCTGTTCGGCTATCGTCACGGCCGCGAATGGGGCGTCGCGCACTATCTGTTCGACAAGCGCTCGGCCGGCGCGATCGGCAACGCCTGATCGATCGGGCCGCACCATGAAGAAGCCGCGTGCTGCTTTCGGCAGCACGCGGCTTTTTTCATTTCGGGCCCGGCTCAGCGCACCGTGGCGGCACGGGCACCGTTCTGGCGGCGGCGATACGCGGTGTCGCGCGTCGCGAGCCAGTAGTAGAGCGGCGAGGTCAGCACCAGGCCCACGAGCCACGACAAGTCCGCCCCGTCGAGATAGCCCGGCACCGGGCCCGTGTACATCGGCGTGTTCATGAACGGGACCTGCACCGCGATGCCCACCGCGTAGGCGATCAGCGCCTGCGGATTGAAGCGGCCGTAGATGCCGCCGTCCACGCGGAAGATCGACTCGATGTCGTAATCGCCCCGGTGGATCACGTAGAAGTCGATCAGGTTGATCGCCGTCCACGGCACCAGCACCACCAGCAGCGCCAGCACGAGATCCACGAGGTGCGAGATGAAGTTCGTCGACACGCCGATCGCGCCGTAGCACGAAGCCAGCAGGATCACGATCGAGAACACGGCACGCGCGCGCGCAGTGGGAATCCAGCGCCACACGAAGGTCTGGATCGAGGTGATGGTGGAGAGCACCGCGCCGTACAGGTTCAGCGCGTTGTGGCTGATCACGCTGAGCAGGAACAGCACCAGCATCAGCGAGCCGAACGGGCCGGTGGCCTGCTTCACGGCATCCATCGTGTCGGCGCCCGGCGCCACGGCCAGCACCGCCACCGCGCCGAACACGAAGGCCAGCGTCGAGCCGATCGTGCAGCCGAGGTAGGTGGCCCAGAAGGTCGACGACACGCGCACGTTCGCCGGCAGGTAGCGCGAGTAGTCGGACACGTACGGCGCGAAGGCGATCTGCCAGAGCGCCGACAGCGACACGGTGGCGAGCCAGCCCGCGAAGCTGAAGCCGCCGCGGGTGAGGAAATCGGCGGTGCCCACGTGCGTGAAGATGTAGCCGAAGCCCAGCGCGATGCCGATGCCGAGCACCCAGGTGCCGATGCGGTTCAGGATGTGGATGAAGCGGTAGCCCACGATGCCGATCAGCCCCGAGCCCACCGCGCCGATCACGATGCCCACCGGCACCGGCACCGCCGGCGAGATGCCGTGCAGCGACTTGCCGGCCAGCACGATGTTCGAGGCGAAGAAGGCCACGTACATCACGCCGGCGATCAGCGTGACGAGCAGCGCGCCGAGCGAGCCGAACTGCGCGCGGCTCTGGATCATCTGCGGGATGCCCATCTGCGGGCCCTGCGCCGAGTGCAGCGCCATCAGCACGCCGCCCACGGCCTGGCCGACGATGATCGCCACGATGCCCCACAGCAGGTTGAGGTGGAACACCTGCACGCCGAGCGCGCCGGTCACGATCGGCAGCGGCGCGATATTGCCGCCGAACCACAGCGTAAACAGGTCGCGCACCTTGCCGTGGCGATCCTCGGGCGGCACGTAGCCGATCGTATGCTTTTCAATCAACGGGGACGCGGTGCGCTCCGGGGTGGTCACGATGAAGTCTCCTTGCGTGCTTCGATATCCGAATCAATGGCGAATGCGCGGCACGCCGTGTGTCGGCGATGCAGCAAGCCCGTTTTCACCGGCGGCCGTTTGATGTGAGACAAAATTTAGCGAAGCCGAAATCATTTGAGAATTATCGTTTTAGTGTGTCTTGCAAAGCTTTTTGCTATGTCAGGAGGGGGATCGTTCCTGGCACGAAAACGGTGCCGGAGCGCACCGAAATGGATCGCGAAACCGGGGTGGCCAAGCACATCCGGCCATTCGGTCAAAAATAAAATTTATGCTTCCGCCATAAGATAAAGCTCGTTCCGATGACGACCGCGGGGTGCGCGCAACCGCGCGCGCTGCGGTAAGGTGCTAGCCGAATCGACGTTTCAGGACAGACACGCACGGGCGCGGCGGCCGCCGGCCGCGCCGGGGTGCCCGTGCAGCAGAGGTTTCCGTGGCCTTCTATACATTGCGACAACTGAAGTATTTCGTGACGACGGTCGAGGCCGGCAGCGTGGCCGAGGCATCGCGCCAGCTCTACATCGCGCAGCCCTCGATCTCGAACGCGATCAAGGGGCTGGAGGAAAGCTTCGGCGTGAAGCTGTTCATCCGCCATCACGCGCAGGGTGTCTCGCTGACACCGAGCGGCACGCGCTTCTACCGCAAGGCGCAGGAGCTGCTGCGCATGGCCCACGAGTTCGAGCAGAACGCGCTGGCCGACAACGACGTGGTGACCGGGCAGATCGACATCGGCTGTTTCGAGACCGTGGCGCCGCTGTACCTGCCGCAGCTGATCGCGGGCTTTCGCGAGCTGCACCCGGGCGTGAACATCCGGATTCGCGACGGCGAACAGCAGGAGCTCGTGCAGGGGCTCACGGCCGGCACCTTCGATCTGGCCTTCCTGTACGACCACGAGCTCGACGGCACGATCGAGACGGAACCGCTGATGCCGCCGCAGAAGCCCTACGTGCTGCTGCCCGAGAACCACCGCTTCGCGCATCAGGCGCAGGTGTCGCTGCGCGACCTGTGCGTCGAGCCGATGATCCTGCTCGACGTGCAGCCGAGCCGCACCTACTTCGTGAGCCTGTTCCACGCGCTCGGGCTCACGCCGAACATCGTGTTCGGCTCGCCCTCGATCGAGATGGTGCGTGGCATGGTGGGCCAGGGCTTCGGCTTCTCGCTGCTGGTCACGCGCCCGCATTCGGACACCACCTACGACGGCAAGAAGGTCGTGACGATCGGCATCACCGAGCCGGTGGCGCCGTCCGGGCTGGTGAGCGCGCGGCTCAAGCGCGGGCAGCTGACCAAGCCGGCCCAGCTGTTCGTGGATTTCTGCCGCGAGCGGCTGGCGCAACTGGGCGCGACCAAGGGCGAAGGCACATGAAGCGCCGAATGCGACACGGCCCGCATCGCGCGGGCCGTGTCGTGTCGTGTCGTCTCGTGCCGATTCGAATCGGCTTGAAGAAGCGCCGCGCGCCGGTCAGCCCCCCGCCGCTTCGTCCGAGCGCAGATACGCGAGCAGGCGCCCGAGCATCGCATCGCAGCCGGCCAGTTGCTCGACGCTCACGAACTCGTCGGGCTTGTGCCCCTGATCCATGCTGCCCGGGCCGCACACCACGGTGGGAATGCCGGCGCCCTCGAACAGGCCGCCCTCGGTGCCGAACGCCACCGTGCCGAAGTCGCTCGAGCCGGCGAGCCGCGCCAGCAACTGCGCGGCCTCGCTGTCGGGCGGCGTGGCGAGGCCCGGATAGGCGCCGAGCGGCTGGAAGCGGATGCCCGTATCGGGCTTCACGGCCCGCATCCTCGGCAGCAGCTCGGCATCGGCGAAGCTCGCCAGATCGTCGGCCACTTCCTGCGCGTCGTAGCCCGGCAGCGCCCGCACCTCGAAATCGAATTCACATTCGGACGGCACGATGTTCAGCGCGCGACCACCGTGGATCACGCCCGTCTGCACGGTCGAGAACGGCGGATCGAAGCGCGCGTCGTGATGCTCGGGTTCGGCCAGCCGCGCGCCGATCTCGCCGAGATGGCCGATCAGCTTCGCCGCGTACTCGATCGCGTTGACGCCGTAAGGCGCATACGCCGAATGGCAGGCCGCGCCCTTCACGTGACAACGCATCGCGAGCTTGCCCTTGTGGCCGAGCACCGGCTTCAGCCCGGTCGGCTCGCCGATCAGGCACAGGCGCGGGCGATGCGCGCGCCGCGCGAGTTCGGCCAGCATCGGTCGCACGCCGAGGCAGCCCACTTCCTCGTCGTAGGAGAAGGCCAGATGCACGGGCATCGCCAGCGCCGCCGCATGCGCGACAAAGGCCGGCACCGCGGCCAGCACCGAGGCGAGGAAACCCTTCATGTCGGCCGTGCCGCGCCCGTAAAGGCGGCCGTCGCGCTCGCTCAGGCGGAACGGCTCGACCGTCCACGCCTGGCCGTCCACCGGCACGACGTCGGTGTGACCCGACAGCACCACGCCACCGCGATCGCGCGGGCCGATCGTGGCGAACAGGTTCGCCTTGGTGCGCGCGTCGTTGTAGAACAGCTCGGATTCCACGCCCTGCGCGGCGAGGTAGTCGCGGATGAATTCGATCAGGTCGAGATTCGATTCGCGGCTGACGGTGGCGAAGCCGATCAGCCGCGCGAGCAGATCGCGGCTGGTGACGGCCGACTGCGTGACGCCGGCCTCACTCATCGCCGGGCACGCCGTAGCTCGGCGCGGCGGTGGGATTGATCGCGCGCGTCAGGTAGTCGGCCATCTGCGGGCGATAGGCCTGCCACAGCGCGTCGAGCTGGCCGAGCGGATCCGCGTCGGCCCAGTCCACCCGCAGGTCCACCACCGGCCACACCACGTCGCCGGCGATCTTCAGCGCGGCCGAATGCACCGGGCCGGCCTCGCCGCCTGCCGCCATCGCCGCGTGCATGGCCGCGAGCAGGCGGTCGGCCAGCGCGCCGGGGGCGCTCTCGAAGGCCGGCACCATCGCCTCGATCACGGTCAGGCCGGCCAGCATGTTGCCGGCCGCCACGCACTGGTCGCCCGCCACGGCGTGATGCAGGCCGAGCGCTTGCTTGCCCGTGAACATCGCGCTGCGGCCCTGCCCGTCGATCACGGTGACCTGGCGATACTGGCTCCAGCCGTTCGCCGACAGCGCGCGGTCCAGCGCGGCGGCCGGATCGAGCTGCTCGGCCTCGAGCAGATCGAGGATCTCGGGCCCGAGCGCGGGCAGCGTGACGTTCTGGGTGGCCACCACGCCCACGCCGGCCCGTACCCACGGGCAGCGCGCGCCCACGGCGATGCTCGACGAGCTGATCGCGATGCCCAGCTGACCGGTTTCCTGACACCGGCCGACGATCGAAAAAGTCATGCGAGCCTCCTCAGGCCGATTGCGGCGTCCAGTTGTCGGGAATCACGGCGATCACGTCGATCTCCATCAGCCATTCGGGCTGGCCGAGCGCGGCCACCACGAGGCCCGTGGAGATCGGATACACGCCCTTCAGCCACTTGCCCACTTCCTGGTAGACCGGCTCTCGATAGCGCGGATCCGTCAGGTAGGTGGTGGTCTTGACGATGTGGGACATGTCGCTGCCCGATTCCTCGAGCAGTTGCCTGACGTTCTTCATCGCCTGTTCGGCCTGCGCGCGCGGATCGCCGAGGCCCACCAGCCTGCCGTCGAAATCGGTGCCGATCTGGCCGCGCACGTACACGGTATTGCCGGCGCGCACGGCCTGGCAGAGGTCGTTGTCGAGCGACTGGTTCGGGTAGGTATCCCTGGTGTTGAACATCCGGATACGGGTATGCGTGGGTTCGCTCATGGCTCGGGATTCGGTTGGAATTCGGTTCGGATTCGGTTGGGATGCGGCCGCTCGGGGCCGCGTTCGCGTTCTTGCCGGGGATGGGCCGGGCTCAGGCCGAAGCCGGCGGCGTCCAGCCGTCGGGAATCACGGCGATCACGTCGATTTCCATCAGCCACTGCGGCTGGCCCAGCGCCACCACCACGAGCCCGGTCGAGATCGGGTGCACGCCCTTCAGCCACTTGCCCACTTCGCGATACACCGGCTCGCGATAGCGCGGATCGGTCAGGTAGGTGGTGGTCTTGACGATGTGCGACAGGTCGCTGCCCGCTTCCTCGAGCAGCTGCCTGACGTTCTTCATCGCCTGTTCGGCCTGCGCCTGCGGATCGCCGAGGCCCACCAGATTGCCGTCGAAATCGGTGCCCACCTGGCCGCGCACGTACACGGTGTTGCCAGCGCGCACGGCCTGGCAGAGGTCGTTGTCGAGCGACTGGTTCGGGTAGGTGTCCCTGGTGTTGAACATCCGGATACGGGTATGCGTGGGCATCAGTTCACTCCGATTTCGCTGGTCTGGGCGTCGAGTTGGGCGGATAGCGCCTGCGGGGCGGCCGCGGCGCGCTGCGTGTCGTCGCGGTATTCGAGGTACTTGCGCTGGGTGGCGATGTGGTCGGCCACGTGTTTCGCGTCGTGCCACACGCCCCAGATGAAGCTCGAACCGCGCCGCGATTGCCACGGCAGGCCCAGGAAATATACGCCCGGTTCCACCGACACGCCGCGCTGGTGCTTCGGCTTGCCCTTCGCGTCGAACGCGTCCACCTGCAGCCAGCGGTAATCGGTGGCATAGCCGGTGGCCCAGATGATCGTGGTGACGCCGGCCTCGGCCAGGTCGAGCTGCGCGAGCGGCTGCGCGAGACAGGCCGGATCGGCGGGGATCACGCGCGCTTCGGGCTCCTCGGGCAGATCCAGGCCGTTGCGGGCGATGTAGGCGTCCGCCTCGTCGAGCAGGGACAGGTAGTTCTCGTCGCCGCGCGCGATGTTGGCGGCCAGATCGTCCTGGAAGCGCACCACGTTGCCGTCGAAGGATTGCGTCAGACCCACGAGGTTCACGCCCTGATGCGCGAGGCGGCGGAAATCGACGGTGTGGCCGCCGCGCGCGCCGCTCACGGCGATCGTCACGTGCTCGCGGCCCGGCACCGCGGCTTCGGCGTCCCACTTGCCGAGCACGCCCAGCCACCAGCAGAAGTCGCGCTTGCGATAGGCGCGTGGCGGGCGATCGTGCGGGCCCACCGACAGGTACACGGTGCGGCCCGCGCGCTGCAGTTCGTCGGCGATCTGCACGCCCGACGAACCGGCGCCCACCACCAGCACGCCGCCGGCCGGCAGTTGCGCGGGGTTGGTGTAACTGGCCGAGTGGATCTGGGTGAGCGTGCTCGATACCGGCGCGATGGGCGGAATCACCGGCGTCTGGAACGGGCCGGTGGCCACCACCACGTGGCGGGCCTCGACCGTGCCGTCGCTGGTCTCGATCGTGAAGCCGGGGCGGCCCGCGTTGCGCACCACCTTCCTGATCTCCACGCCGGTACGGATCGGCGCCTCGAACTTTCGCGCGTACGCCTCGAAATAGTCGGCCACGGCATCCTTCGACGCGAACGCGTCGGGGTCGAGCCCCTCGAATTCCATGCCCGGGAAACGGTCGTGCCAGGCCGGCCCGTTCGCCACCAGCGAATCCCAGCGGCCGGTGCGCCAGCGCTCGGCGATCCGGTCGCGCTCGAGCACCAGATGCGGCACGCCGAGGCGGCCCAGGTGTTCGCTGATCGCGACGCCGGCCTGGCCGGCACCGACCACCAGCGTGTCTACGACTGTGTTCTCGACTGTCATCGCATTCCTCTGATTAGCGGTTCGTTGCGCCCGCGGCGTCGCCGCCGGGGATGGCATGTGTCGAATTCTGTTCAGAGAAACAAAAGAACGAAATGATGTTTTTTGTGGTTGGGGGTTAGGAAAAAGTTGGTGGAGGGGGGCGCAGCGGCGGCGATGGCGGGCTCACCGGCCGCGTCGGGCCGCGTCGCCCGGCGCGACGAGCAGTTGATCGACGAGTTCGAGCTTCAGGGGCCGGCTCGCGTCGAGCCCGCCCTTGTCGATCACGTGGCGCCAGCCGTCGCCGGCCCCGGGATGGCGGTAGAACACGGCCACCGCCACGTATCGCGTGTCGGGCCGCATCGGCTGCGACAGGCTGGCCGACGCGCCCGGGTTCAGCACCGTGGCCATGTCGGTCTGCAGGTCCTGCGCCAGCACGATGCGGTCGCGCAGCAGCAGATCCTCGTACGAGGCGCCGTCGAACTGTCGGCGGTCGGCGAGCTGATAGATGCGCACGGCGACCGAGGTGGGATGGCCGGCGGCGTCGGGGTTCAGCGCCGCGCGCGCCGACAGATCGACGTCGAGCGTCCTGACCTGCCTGACGAACACCGCGCGATACGCGCTCGCGGACGCATCGGAGACGGACTGCCACGCGCCGCAGGCGGACAGCAGCCACGCGGAGGCAAGGGTGCAAATGACGAAGCGCAGGGACATCGGGAATCCTCGGTCGGACAGGTCGTGAGTCGTGGGTTCAGGCAGGCGGACGGGCATCGGGCACCGGGAACGCCTCGCAGGTGCCCAGCGCGATGTGGATCAGGCGCGGTACGTCGGCACGCAGCACGGTCGTCCAGCCCAGACGCGGCGCCGGCCCCGCCGACGACGGCCCGATCGCCGGCTCGGGCGCATGATGCGACGCCACCGCCATGCGCAGATGCACGTCCGCCTTCACGCCGACGTACAGGCGCACGAAGGCCAGCAGCTCGCGATGCAGCCACGCGCCGGGCAGCAGGTCGTGAGCCTGCCCGGCGTCGGCCGGGCGCAGCGTGACGCGCACCGCGCGGTTGCGGCATGCGACGCGCCGGCCCAGCACGTAGCCGGCACCGAGCCCGCGGCGCACATCCGCCCCGGCCTCGTCCGCCTTGCCAGCCTCGCGCCGCGACGTCAGCGGCTGCGGTCGGCCCGTGCGCGCATGCGCCGGAAAGAACTCGTCCACCCGCACCTCGGCACCGGGCACCGCCAGTGCCACCACCCCGGCCAGCCCCTCGGCCGTGCGCGTGCGCTGGATCAGCAGGCCGAGCACGGCGAGCAGGCGCGAATCCGGCAAACCCGCGCGCCGGGGCTTGTCGCCCCAGCCGAAGCCGGCCAGGCTCAGCAGGTTGCGCGAATGCGCGTCGGTGCCACCCGGGCGGAAGCTCTCCGGATAGCGGTACTTCTCCCACGCGCGATACAGCAGCGTGAGATGGCGGTGATTGAACGGGTCGAGAAAGGCCTCCACCACCTCGTGGCCTTCCACGCGCAGCGCGATGTCGTCGATGTAATGCGAGGGCAGCACCGCATCCACGCCGTACAGCCCGAGAAAGGTCGTGCCGACGTTCGGCGGCGCCTCGGGCCGCGCCTCGTCGCACGTCACCGCCGCGATGTCCGAGGCGGGAAAGCCCATGCGGGGCCGCGGCCGGAAGCGCACCGGCTCGTGCTCGAGCGTGTCGCGCGCACCGAGGCCCGGCGCATCCGGCGCATGCGCCTCGAGCAGTCGGCACAGCTGCATGAAACTCATGCGCGGCGCACGCGCGAGCAGCGCCGCGACGAACGGCTCGACGCCGGGAAACCGGGGGGCGCTCACAGCGGCGCCCGCCACGTCTTGCTGCGCGGCCACGGCGTGCGCCGCTGCGACGGCAGGCTGACCAGCGACAGCTTCGTGAACAGGTTGATGTCGGCGTACTGCTCGAAGAACCGGTGCAGCAGCTCGCCGAACAGCATCACGTCGCCCTCGCCCGCGAACGCGTGCGAATCGAGCGTGACCTCGATCAGCACGCCGCGCTCGACCGCGCCGCCCACCACCTCCTCGAGCAGCGCCTGCGTGACGCGCGCGATGCCGGCCAGCCGCCGGCGGTTCAGTTCGTCGTCGGTCCAGTCGTACAGCGCGAGCGCGCCGCGCAGCACTTCCGCGTCGAGCATCGACAGGAAGTTCGGCGCGAGATGCGACAGCACCCGCCACTGGAATCGATCATGGGTAGGCGGATACAGCGGCAGCGTCGGCGCCACCAGGCTGCGCACCCCGGCGACGTTCGGCGTGCTGGCCGCGAGCTCGTCGATGCTCGCCTCGCGCAGGCCCTTGCGCGGCAGCAGGCCGTTGGTGCCGGTCACGCGCAGCGACAGCGTTTCCTCGGGCAGCGCATCGAGCGTGTCCCACGCGTGTCCGCCCAGAATCACCCAGGTTTCGTTGAGCCCCGACACGCCGGCCCGCACCCGCGTGTGGAAATAGCGCTCCGGTGCCTCGTGCCGCAGCATGCCGCCGCGATGGCGGAAGGTGGCGAACGGCACGTAGTCGTAGCGATCGGCCGTGTCGTGATCGAAGGTGCCGATCGCCTCGACCGAATAGGTCTCGACGTGCGCCGACCGATCGCCGGCCGGCACCACGCGGTATTCGGTTTCGTGGTGATCGACGAGGATCGGCTCCGCGTCGAGCTCGAACAGGTTGATGACCGGCGTGCAGAACAGCCGCAGGTTCTCCGCGGTGAAGCGCCGATCCTGTGGATAGGCCTGCGTCAGCTCGATTTCGAGCTCGAAGCGCGTGGTGTCTTCCGGCAGCCTGGCGATGTCGAGCCCGCACAGGTCGACGAACAGGAACTTCTCGCGGAACGTGAAGTACTCGAGCAGCAGCTGATAGCCGGAAAAGGCCGCCTCCGCCTTCGGCCAGAGGCGCTCCTCGGTCGAGAAGCCGGCCGGCTCGATCGTCACGCCGGGCAGCGGCACCGCCTCGCCGCCGCGCACCTCCGAGACGCGCAAATACACGGCGCTCACCTGGCGGGTGAGCGCGAGATGCATCGCGAACGCCACCGGCAGGTCCGCGTTCAGATTCAGCCGCAGCCGCGACAGGTCGGTTTCCTGCCGACGCGCCGCGCCGCCGATCGCGAAGCCGACGCGCAGCACCGAGCGCCCGTCGTGACGCACGGCCGGGCCCGCGTGCGTGATCGACAGCGGCTGCAGCGTCACGGGCTGCGTGGTGCGATACAGGCAATGCACGGTGGCCGGCGCGGCGCCTTGCGCGCCCGCGCGCGGCGGAATCGCGATCGGCCCGGAGCGCACCGGCACGCCGGCCGGCACCACGTCGGTACTTTCGGGCTGGCCCGCGAGCGGCAGCAGCTCGACGATCGACAGCGACGGAATGGTGCGCAGATAGTGTGGCCACAGCAGGCTCACGAGCCCCTCGGTCAGCTCGGGCAACTCGTCGTCGAGTTTCTGGCGCAGGCGGCCGGTCAGGAACGCGAAGCCTTCGAACAGGCGCTCGACGTAGGGATCGCGATCGCCGACGCGATCTAGGTTGAGCAGGCGCGCCCGGTCGGGATGGGCCTTCGCGAAGGCCTTGCCGGATTCGCGCAGGTAGCGCATCTCGGCTTCGTAGTAGCGCAGGATCGGATCGTCGTTCATGGCTCGATTTCTCAAGAGAGCGTCAGCGCGCGCGCCGGGGCGAGCACGGTCAGCTCGGCCTGCAGTTCGCCGATCCGGCGTGCGAGCGCGGGCTTGTCGGCGTCCTTGCGCGCGCTCATCGACTTCAGCACGCGCACCAGTTGCTGCCGGACCTCGAAGGCGAGCGCCGGCTCCCAGCGCACCAGCGGCAGCGTGCGGGCCGCGGCGTCGAGTTCGGTCAGCAGGGCCAGCGCCGTGTCGGGGCGATTCGCCTGATCGGCGAGCCGCGCCATCACCAGCCGCTGCAGATAGCGATGGCGATCGGTGTGCATGCCGGGCAGCGCGTCAAGCCACACGAAGGCCGCTTCCACGCCGTCGCGGCCGGCCAGCTCGCGCGCCTGCGCCTCGATCTCGGGCCAGTCGCCGGCCGCGTCGTCGGTGCCGCCCGCGGATACCGGCAGCGGCGCCACGGCCTCGCCCGCCTCGAGATCGCGCACCACCGCGTGCCGCGCGATCCATTCGAGCGTCGTGTCGTCGGCGAACGGCGTGCCGTCGTCGAAGCTCAGGCGCTTGATGCCGGGCAGCCGTTCGAGGAACAGCGCGAAATCG
The DNA here is from genome assembly GCA_030151225.1 of Burkholderia sp. GTDB lineage: Bacteria > Pseudomonadota > Gammaproteobacteria > Burkholderiales > Burkholderiaceae > Burkholderia. The sequence continues at coordinate 34,811 of JASLEG010000063.1, forward strand.
GCGCGCAGCAGTTCGCGCCACGCGTCGTACGGCGCACCGAGGTGATCGAGCGCGACGTGCTGGGCGTACTGCAGGTCGAACCACAGATGGTTCACGCCTTCCATGAAGGCACCCTCCACGCGCTCGAGCAGCTCGTGCCACTGCTTCTGCAGCGCCAGCCGCTTGATCTGCTGGCGCAGTTCGCCACGCGGCGGCAGCAGGCGCGTGCGCGAGGCGACGTCGGCCGGCGGCACGTCGTGCAAGGTGTCCCAGCGCACGCTGCGCACGAGCCGGACCGACGGCAGATAGCCGTTCTCGTCCTGGTTGCGCAGCCACAGCGCCATCGCGCGTGCCTGTTCGAGCAGGTCGCGCGCGGACGTGAGCGTGCCGGGCGACGGCGGCGAGCTGGCGTTCGACGATACCGGCGCGGATGCCACGCTCGTGAACGTGTCGTCGTCGTTGTGCTCGAAGCGGGACACCAGCGGCTGGAGGTTCGGGCGAGCGGCCTCGGGCCATGCGCCGGTGTGCGCGAGCAGCGCGTCGAGCGCCGCCAGTGCCCGGTCGAGATCGCTCGGCGCGAATGGCCCCAGACTGCCGAGCAGGTCGAGCACGCGCGCGGTGGCCAGCATTTCGAGTGCGCCCTTCTTCGCCTCGGCCCTGGCCGGCAGCACGGCCTCGTCGAAGCGATCGACGAGCGCGGCGGTCAGTTCGAGGCCGTCGGCGAATCCGGCCGGGCCGTCCTGGCGCAGGCGCGCGAACGCGTAATAGCCGGCCAGGCGCAGGTCCTTGCCGGTTTCCTTGAGCAGTTGCTCGCACGAGCGGGCGACGAGCGCGTCGTCGATGCCGGACAGCTTCTGGGTTTCCTCGCGCAGCGCGAAGAAGGCGTCCTCGTAGCCGGGGTCGCGGCCAGCGCCGCTCTCGCCCGCGAGCGGCAGCAACCACGCGCCCCAGGATTCGTGGCGAGCCTGCGCGAGTCGCTCGGCGGCGTCGCGGGATGGGAATAGCGTCTTGAGCAATCCGCCCAGCATCATTCGGTCTCCTGAGATGCGCTGCGTGGCAGCGGGGTGGCCGGGTGTTTCGCCGCCGCGATCGCGGCGGGCGGCAAGGGCGGCGGGTTCGGGCGCGATGTTGCCGCCGCCGTCTTTGCGTTGCCCGTCACGAAGATCCGCTCCGGCAGCGTGTAATGCCGCAGCTTCAGCACGTCGAGCGGGCCCGCGCCGGCCTCGCTGCGCAGTTGCACGCGCAACGGAATGCCCTGACGCGTGTCCGGCGTCCACGTCAGCGCGTAGCGCGCGTTGTCCTGCTGCACGATCTTCGCGCGCTCCATCAGCCGGATCAGGCCGAATCGCCCCTGCGCGTCGAGCGCCGTGCGCAGCCCGCCCTGCTCGGTCTGCCATTCGATATGCGAAAGATTCTCCAGCGCCTGCCCCGGCCACTCGAACGGGGTCCACGCCTGTTTCTGGTTGAAGTAGTGCAGCTCGCGGCCCGACAGCACGAAGCGCATGTCCGTGACGCCCGGCGTCGGCTCGGCCTGCAGTTCGTAGCGCAGGTGTGCGTCGCCGGACGGGAACAGCACCGTCGACACCTGCATCAGCCGGTTCAGGCTCGCCAGGAATCGCGGATCGATGGCGAGCGCGCCGTGGTCCGCACCTTGCGCCGCCACCCATCGATCGCCCTGACGCTCCACCACGCCGGCCAGCTGCGTCGTGACGAACTGCGCGATCAGGCCGTTGTCGGGACGCATGAAGCGCGCCATTT
>JASLEG010000065.1 GCA_030151225.1 Burkholderia sp.
ATCCTGCTGATCGAGCACGACGTGAAGCTGGTGATGGGATTGTGCAACCGGATGACGGTGCTCGATTACGGCAAGGTGATCGCCGAGGGTCTGCCGCAGGACGTGCAGAAGGATCCGAAGGTGATTGAGGCATATCTCGGCGCAGGGGTGCACTGATGGCAGCGGCAATGTTGAAGATTTCGGGCTTGCAGGTGAACTACGGCGGCATCCAGGCAGTGAAGGGTGTCGACATGGAGGTTCGCCAGGGCGAGCTGGTCACGCTGATCGGCGCGAACGGCGCGGGCAAGACCACCACGATGAAGGCGATCACGGGCCTGAAGCCGTTCTCGGGCGGCGACATCACCTATGAAGGCCAGTCGATCAAGGGCGTGCCGGCGCACGAGCTGCTCAAGCGCGGCCTGGCGATGGTGCCGGAAGGTCGCGGCATCTTCGCGCGCATGTCGATCCTCGAGAACATGCAGATGGGCGCCTATCTCCGCAAGGACAAGGACGGCATCAAGGCTGACGTCGAGCGCATGTTCGGCTTCTTCCCGCGTCTGAAGGAGCGCGCCACGCAGTTCGCGGGCACGCTGTCGGGCGGCGAGCAGCAGATGCTGGCGATGGCGCGCGCGATCATCAGCAAGCCGAGGCTGCTGCTGCTCGACGAGCCGTCGATGGGCCTCTCGCCGATCATGGTCGAGAAGATCTTCGAAGTGGTGCGCGAGATCTCGAAGGAAGGCCTGACCGTGCTGCTGGTGGAGCAGAATGCACGCCTCGCGCTGCAGGCGGCCGACCGCGGCTACGTGATGGATTCGGGCACGGTCACGATGGAAGGCAATGCCAAGGACATGCTCGATGATCCCAAGGTGCGCGCCGCGTACCTGGGCGAGTAAGTTCGCGGGACGGTGGCCGGGGATTCCGGCCACCCATGAAAAAACCGCCGCGGGGGCAACCCTCGCGGCGGTTTTTTGTTTCGGGCCGGGCGTGGCGTTCAGGCCGGGATCGGCAGGCGCTTGCCGAACGACACGAGCGGCTCGACGCGATAGCCGAGCGCCGCGTAGAACTGGCACGCTTCCTCGTTCTCGGGAAGCACCTGCAGGTTGATCTTCAGGCAGCCGCGCGCGGCCAGCACGGCTTCCGCGTGCGCCATCAGCGCGCGGCCGATGCCGAGCCGGCGCGCGTCGCCGGCCACCGCGAACGAGTAGAGCCAGCCTCGGTGGCCGTCGTAGCCGGCCATCACGGTGCCCGTGAGGCGGCCGCCCTGGAAGGCCACGAAGAACAGCTCGGGCTGCGCGGCCAGCTTCATCTCGATCGATCGTCGCGGATCGCGATGCGGCGCGCTGGTGTCGGCGTAGCTCGGAAACGCCTCGAGCCAGAGCGCGAGCACCGCATCGGTGTCGGTGCGCGCGAAGGTCCGGATCGTGACCGCGTCGTCGTTCGGCATGGTCGTCGTCATCGCGAGTTCCCCTTCGGTCGATCGCGCCGCGATCAGAGCGTGTCGAGGATCGAGCGCAGCATCGCCATCATCTGGTCGATTTCCGCGTTCGTCACGTTCAGCGCCGGCATGAAGCGCAGCAGGTTCGGGCGCGCCGCGTTCAGCAGCAGGCCGTCCGGGCCCATCTCGCGTGCGCGGTCCACGATCTGCGGGCCGATGTCCTTGCCGAGCAGCAGCGCGCGCAGCAAGCCTTCGCCGCGCTCGCCGAGGAAGCCGCGCTCGGCCGACAGCTCGAGCAGGCTCGTCTTCAGGTACTCGGCGCGCTCGCGCACGCCTTCGAGGAAGCCCGGCGCGACGAGCTGCGAGATCACCGAATAGCCGGCCGCCGTCATCAGCGGGTTGCCGTTGTAGGTGCCGCCCTGATCGCCGGCCTCGAACACCGCCACCTCGGCCGTCGACAGCAGCGCGGCGAGCGGCACGCCGCTGCCGATGCCCTTGCCGAGCGTCATGATGTCCGGCTCGACGCCCGACAGTTCGTAGGCGAACAGCGTGCCGGCACGGCCGCAGCCGCTTTGTACTTCGTCGACGATCAGCAGCAGGTCGTGCTGCCTGGTGAGCGCGCGCAGTTGCTGCATGAATTCGCGGGTGGCCGGTATCACGCCGCCTTCGCCCTGGATCGGTTCGAGCATCACGGCGACGGTCTTGTCGGTGATCAGCTTCTCGACCGAGGCGATGTCGTTGAGCTCGGCCTTCGGGAAGCCCGGCACCTGCGGTGCGTAGATGGTGTCCCAGCCCGGCTTGCCGCTCGCCGACATGGTGGCGATGGTGCGGCCGTGGAAGCTGTGGTCGAAGGTGATGATCTCGTAGGCGCCGCCCTTGAACTTGCGGCCCCACTTGCGCGCGAGCTTGATCGCGCCTTCGTTCGCCTCGGCGCCGCTGTTGGCGAAGAACACCTTGTCGAACACGCTGTGCTGCGTGAGCAGGCTTGCCAGCTTCGCCATCGGCTCGTTGTAATAGGCCGGCGACGGGTTCAGCAGGCGCTCGGCCTGCGTCTTCAGCGCTTCGACCACGCCGTCGTTGCAGTGGCCGAGGCTGTTGACCGCCCAGCCCTGGATGAAATCCAGATATCGCTTGCCGTTGTGATCGTAGAGCCACGAGCCCTTGCCGTGCGTGAACACGAGGTCGGGGCGGTTCGTGATGTACATCAGCGAGTCGATCGGAAAATCGTTCAGGGGCATGGCGGCTGGCTCCGGCAGGTGACGACAGAAAAAAGACAATAAAAAAGCCACGGAATGCCGTGGCTTGGTGTGTCGAACAGCTTGGGCGTAACAGGTTGGGCGTTACGCGTGCGTCCGTGACGAGCCGGCGGCATGCAGATGCGGCGAGCGACGACGTCGGAGGGCGGACAGGAAGCGGTTCATGGCGCAAGCATACGGCATGAGGCGGTGACAAGTAAACCGCGCGCGTGCGACAGGCCGGTGTCGGCGCGCGATTCGCGGCCGGCGCGTCGCGTGCGCGATACGCGATACGCGTCGGCCGGCCGCGCCTCGATCAGACCGGGTTGGCCAGGTCGGCCGCGCTCGTGAACGAATCCGCGTAGAACTCGTCGGCGGGCAGGCCGTGGTGCGCCGTGAAATCGCGCTGCGCCGATTCCACCATCACCGGCGCGCCGCAGGCATACACCTGGTGGCCCGACAGATCGGGCAGGTCCTCGCCCACCGCGCGGTGCACGAAGCCGGTGCGGCCGGTCCAGGCATCCTCGGCATCGGCTTCGGACAGCACCGGCACGAACCTGAAGTTCGGGATCTCGCGCGCCCACTGCTCGGCGAGCTCGAACATGTAGATGTCCTTCTTGCGGCGTGCGCCCCAGTAGAGCCGCATCGGACGCGTGAAATTGCGGTGTCGCGCGTGCTCGATGATCGCCTTGATCGGCGCGAAGCCGGTGCCGGAGGCGAGCAGCACGATCGGCTTTTCCGAATCCTCGCGCAGGAAGAAGGTGCCGAGCGGGCCCTCGAAGCGCAGGATCTCGCGCTCCTTCATCGTGTTGAACACGTGATCGGTGAACTTGCCGCCCGGCATGTGGCGGATGTGCAGCTCGAGCGGGCCTTCCTCGTGCGGCGCGCTGGCCATCGAGTAGCTGCGGCGCGTGCCGTCCTTCAGGATGAACTCGATGTACTGGCCGGCCAGATACTGCATGCGCTCGTTGGCCGGCAGCTGCAGCTTGAGCACCACCACGTCGTCGGCGCGGCGCTCGATCACGTTGACGCGGCACGGCAGCTTCTTGACCTGCACGCCGTCCACGCCGGCGATCTCGCGCACGTCGATCTCGAGGTCGCAGGTCGCGCTCGCGCAGCACAGCAGGGCGAGCCCGCGGGTGCGCTCGTCGTTCGACAGGGCCGAGGCGGCGTGCGGGGCCTGCTCGACCTGTCCCTGCACGATATGGCCCTTGCACGAACCGCAGGCGCCGTTCTTGCAACCGTACGGGATGTGCACGTTCTGGCGCAGCGCGGCGGCCAGGATGGTTTCATCGGCCTCGATCTGGAACTGCCGACCGCTTTGCTTGAGGGTGACGTTGAATGACATAAGTCCATGAACCAAAAGTGGGGACCGTGCGGATCGGGCACGGCGGCTACAATGCTTGCGCTACGAATTCCGGTAACACCATGATTGCGACACGAATCCTGCGCCGTTCGCGCGTGCTGATCGTCGGCTGCGGCGATGTGGGCATGCGCTGCGTTGAACAGTTGCGCGCACGGGCGAATCCGCCGCGCATCATCGCGCTGACGAGCCAGCCGGCGCGGCGGGCCGAACTCGCCGCGGCGGGCGCGGTGCCCGTGGTGGGCGACCTGGACCGGCGTGCCACGCTGGCCCGGCTCGGCGGCCTCGCGCGCCAAGTGCTGCATCTCGCGCCGCCGCGCCCGTCGGGCGAG
>JASLEG010000078.1 GCA_030151225.1 Burkholderia sp.
GGCTGCGGGAGCCGGCGGCGGCGCACGGCGCGTGTCGTCGCCGGCTCGCGCCGGGCGCGCGGCCTCGCGCATCGGCGCGTCGGACCCATCGTGCATGTCGGGCACGGCCCGCACGACCGGTGCCGGCGCCTCGCCGATCACGGCTTCGGCCTGCCCATGCACCACCGTCTCGCAGTGCACCCAGCGCGGCCCGAGCCCCATCTCGTCGAGTGCGGAATCAAGCCAGTTCATGTGCGCCTCCTTGCGAATCGAGCACCAGCCGCATCACGATCGCGTCCTCGCGCGTGCGATGCTTCGCCGGGTAATAGTTCTTGCGGCGCCCCACCGACTCGAAGCCGAAGCGTTCGTAGAGCCGGATCGCGCGCGGATTGGACGGCCGCACCTCGAGCAGCATGCCGTCGAGCCGCTCGGCCCGCGACACGCGCACCGCCTCGCGCAGCAGCGCGAGCCCGCAGCCGCCGTGCTGCGCGACCGGCGCCACGCACAGGTTCAGCAGATGCATCTCGTCCACCACCGGCATCAGCACGCAGTAGCCGAGCAGGGTGCCCGTGACGTGGCGCAGGCACACGCCGAAATAGCCGTTGCGCAGCGAATCCTCGAAATTGCCGCGCGTCCACGGGAATTCGTAGGCGAGCTTCTCGATCGTGACGACCTCGTCGAGATCGGCGTCCGTCATCGGCGCGAGATAACGATCGGTCATCAGCACGCCGCTCATCGGCCTGCCTCCTTCCCGGCACGCGCGGCGAGCCGCTCGGCCGTGGTCTGCGCAACCTTGTTGCGCACGTATTCCGGTGCGGCGCGATCGGCCGGCACGGTGCGCCCGGCGCGAAACGCGCGCAGCGCGAGATGCGCGAGCGGCACCGCGTGCGGCAGCGCGGCGCCATCGACGTACGCCGCCCGCGCCGCGGCCGGCAGCCGCTCGCCGAACGCGGCGGCCGCGTTGCCGGCCAGCGTGAACGGCACGTCCGGCACGGCGAGCGCGCCGGGCGCATCGAGCGCGGCCGTCTGCAGCGCCTGCCAGTCCTGCGTGGCGGCGTCCCACGCGTAGTCGGCCCAGTAGGCCTCGTCCATGCGCGCGTCGAGCGCGGCCAGCACGCGCGCGGGCGGCTCGACGCCGGCGGCCAGGGCGTTCAGGCGCGCGTGCTCGGCGCAGGCCGAGAGCGTGCCGATCGGCACCACCGGCAGGCCGCGCCCGAACGCCAGGCCCTGCGCCACGCCGGTCGCGGTGCGCAGGCCGGTGAACGAGCCGGGGCCGGCGCCGAACGCGATCGCCGCGCAGTCGGCCAGCGCGAGGCCAGCCTCGTCGAGCAGTTCGCGCACGGCCGGCAGCACGCGCGTGCTCGACACCGCGCCGGTTTCGTCGTGGCGGAACCAGAGGCGGGTAGCGGCGGCGGGCGCGTCGGAGGCAGCGGGGGCGGCGATCAGGGCGACCGAGCAGAATTCGGTCGAGGTATCGAGGGCGAGGAGCACGGTTTGCGTCATGGGCGACATTGTAATGCGGCGCTGCGGTTTGGAAGGATCGCTCGAACCGCGTTGCAGCATCGCTTGCTACCATTTGCCGACCTGAAACCCCCGGAGACATCCCGATGAGCGAGATCGCCACCCTGTTCAAGCAGGCCCAGGACGACGTGCAGCAACTGCCCGAGCGCCCCGGCAACATGACGCTGCTGCGCCTGTACGCGCTCTACAAGCAGGGCAGCGAGGGCGACGTGCACGGCGACAAGCCCGGCTTCACCGACATCGTCGGCAAGTACAAGTACGACGCGTGGGCCGCGCTGCAGGGCACCTCGCAGGAGCAGGCGCAGCAGCAGTACGTGCAGCTGGTCGAGGAACTGAAGACCGGGGCCGCCTCGTAAGCCGCGCCAGACACGGCCGGGCCCCCGCCCGGCGTGCCGCCGCCGCTTGCAGCGCCGGCAAGTGGCGCAAAAACGTGACGAATCGTGTCGAACCGGCCCGAACCCGCGCACATCGCACCGGCATTTCCCGAAAACACCATCGAGCAGTGGCGCGCCGCAGCAAATCCCGATATACTTCGCCTTCGCGTTGCGCACCGGCAGGCCACCCGGCCCCACCGCCCGACGCTTCGTACGTTTCGCTCCAATCCAGTTTAGAACCTGTCCCCTCCTGCCTCTCTGGGCCCCTGCGGCCATCAAAGTATCAGGCTGGCGGCGTGTTCGGCGGTCTCCCTTCCGGTGAGATTCGTCGTGTGCCGCATCCGAAACAGCTTCTAACAGCACCCGTGAGTGAGTCCGTGTTCCCCGAACGCGGACGTCCGTCACGTTCCCGATTTGCTCGATGCATTGTCGACTTGGGCATGCACGATTGGCGCCGACGTTTAACCCACCGTGTTTCAAGGATTGATATGACTTCGAGCCAACCCCAAAGCCCGCTGACCGCGATTGCCGACGAGGCACTCGGTTTGACCGCTGAAGCCGCTGCCGCGCCCGTCGAGGCTGCGCAACCGGCCAGCGACGAACCGAGCTTCGCGTCGCTCGGGCTGTCGCCGGAGATCGTCTCCGCGCTGGAAGCCGCCGGCTACGTGAAGCCGACGCCGGTCCAGCAGCGTGCGATTCCCGCCGGCATCGCGGGTCGCGACCTGCTGGTGTCGAGCCCCACCGGTTCGGGCAAGACCGCCGCGTTCATGCTGCCCGCCATCGAGCGCTTCGCCCAGATGCAGAAGCTGCAGGCGCAACAACCGCGTGCCCCCCGCGAGCCGCAGGCCACCGCTCCGGCCGATCGCCGTCAGCGCCGCCCGCAGCCGGTCGCCCGCCCGGGCCTGCTGGTGCTCACCCCCACCCGCGAGCTGGCGATGCAGGTGACCACGGCCGCCACGAACTACGGCAAGCACCTGCGCCGCCTGCGCACGGTCAGCATCCTCGGCGGCGTGGCCTACGGCCAGCAGCTGATGCTGCTCGCCAAGAACCCGGAAATCCTGGTGGCGACGCCGGGCCGTCTGCTCGATCACCTCGAGCGCGGCCGCATCGACCTGTCGGACCTGAAGATGCTGGTGCTCGACGAAGCCGACCGCATGCTCGACATGGGCTTCATCGATGACATCGAAACCATCGTCGCGGCCACCCCGGCCACGCGTCAGACCATGCTGTTCTCGGCCACGCTCGACGGCAAGATCGGTTCGCTGACGAGCCGCCTGCTGAAGGATCCGGAGCGCATCGAGATCGTCCAGAAGCTCGAGGCACGCACCAACATCTCGCAGACCGTGCACTACGTGGACGACCGCGATCACAAGGATCGCCTGCTCGATCACCTGCTGCGCAACGACGCACTCGATCAGGCCATCATCTTCACGGCCACCAAGATCGACGCCGACCAACTGGCCGGCCGCCTCGCCGATGCCGGCTTCGAATCGGCCGCGCTGCACGGTGACCTGCCGCAGGGCGCGCGCAACCGCACGATCCGTGCGCTGCGCGAGCGCCGCGTGCGCGTGCTGGTGGCCACCGACGTGGCCGCCCGCGGGATCGACATCCCGGGCATCACGCACGTGTTCAACTACGACCTGCCGAAGTTCGCCGAAGACTACGTGCACCGCATCGGCCGTACCGGCCGCGCCGGCCGCACGGGTACCGCGGTGAGCCTGGTGCACCACGCCGAGCAGGGCGCGCTCAAGCGCATCGAGCGTTTCGTGCGCGCACCGCTGCCGGTCAACGTCGTCGAAGGCTTCGAGCCGCGCAAGGCCCCGCCGCGTGGCGGCCCGAGCCGCGGCCGTCCGGGCGGCGGCACCGGCGGTGGTCGTCGCTTCGGCGGCAAGCCGGGCGGCGGCTACAGCGGCAACCGTGAAGGCGGTTACGGCGGTGGCAACCGTGAAGGCGGCTACGGCGGCGGCAACCGTGAAGGCGGCCGTGGCGGCTACGGCGGCGGCAACGGCGGCAGCAGCTGGGGCAACAAGTCGGCCAGCAGCGGCAACGGCAACCGCGAAGGCGGCTACGGCGGCAACCGTCGCAGCGACGCCCCGCGCGGCCCGCGTCGCGGCTCGGCTGCCTGAGCCGGGCAGCCCCCGCTCGTGAAGAACCGGCGCTTCGGCGCCGGTTTTTTTTTCGCCTTCGCTCGATATTTCACGATGCGGAAAATTGCTTTGCCTCGTAAAAAATCATGCTGCGTGGCACAAGCGGGCGATTGCGAGATGGGAAAAGTCGTTTCTCATCACGAAACGAATCACACAATGCATTGATATATATGAATAAAATATTTTAGAGACACTGCACGAAGCCGCTTTTGCCGTGCCGCCCGCTTCCCTAGACTCTTATACAAGAGTTCACGAAACGCGGCGCCCGGTTCCTGCCCCGCTCCGCCGATCGCGATCCCGGATTCACGTCACTTACCGATTCACGTTCATTCAAGGAGTTGATCATGTCGCGTCAGCAACAGGCGAAGGAACTGCAGCAGAAGTGGGAAAACGATCCGCGCTGGAAGGGCATCAAGCGCGCGTACTCGGCCGACGACGTGATCCGCCTGCGCGGCTCGATCGAGGTCGAGCACACGCTCGCGAAGCGCGGCGCGGAACGGCTGTGGAGCCTCGTGAACGAGGAGCCGTTCGTCAACGCGCTCGGCGCGCTGACCGGCAACCAGGCGATGCAGCAGGTCAAGGCCGGCCTGAAGGCGATCTATCTGTCGGGCTGGCAGGTGGCCGGCGACGCGAACGTGGCCGGTGAAATGTACCCGGACCAGTCGCTGTACCCGGCGAATTCGGTGCCGCTGGTCGTCAAGCGCATCAACAACACGCTCACGCGCGCCGACCAGATCCAGTGGTCCGAAGGCCGCAACCCCGGCGACGAAGGTTACGTCGACTACTTCGCGCCGATCGTGGCCGATGCCGAAGCCGGCTTCGGCGGCGTACTCAACGCGTTCGAACTGATGAAGGCGATGATCGAGGCCGGCGCCTCGGGCGTGCACTTCGAGGATCAGCTCGCCTCGGTCAAGAAGTGCGGCCACATGGGCGGCAAGGTGCTCGTGCCGACCCGCGAGAACGTGGCCAAGCTCACCGCCGCGCGCCTCGCCGCCGACGTGATGGGCACGCCCACCGTGCTGATCGCGCGCACCGACGCCGAGGCGGCCGACCTGATCACCTCCGACATCGACGAGAACGACCGCCCGTTCCTGACCGGCGAGCGCACCGTGGAAGGCTTCTTCCGCACGCGTCCCGGCATCGAGCAGGCGATCTCGCGCGGCCTCGCCTACGCGCCGTATGCGGACCTCGTCTGGTGCGAGACCGGCAAGCCGGATCTCGAGTACGCGAAGCGCTTCGCCGAGGCGATCCACAAGCAGTTCCCGGGCAAGATGCTGTCCTACAACTGCTCGCCGTCGTTCAACTGGAAGAAGAACCTCGACGACGCCACGATCGCGAAGTTCCAGAAGGAGCTCGGCGCGATGGGCTACAAGTTCCAGTTCATCACCCTGGCCGGCTTCCACTCGCTGAACTACTCGATGTTCAACCTCGCGCACGGCTACGCCCGCTCGCAGATGAGCGCGTTCGTGGAACTGCAGCAGGCCGAGTTCGCGGCGGCCGAGAAGGGCTTCACGGCCGTCAAGCATCAGCGCGAGGTCGGCACCGGCTACTTCGACGCGGTCACGCAGACGGTGGAGCGCGAGGCATCCACCACCGCGCTGCACGGCTCGACCGAGGACGAACAGTTCTTCGACGGCAAGAAGGTGGCGTAAAGCCGCTCAGGGAGCAGACGACGACGGGACACGAGCCGGGAGCGCCCGGCACCGGCGGCGCGCTCGCGTGCCGCCGGGCCCTTCGATCCGCGCACCGGTTTCGGTGCGCGGATTTTTCGTTGCGGGCGCACCCGTTGCGTTCAGCCCCAGTAACCGGGCCGCTCGTAGGTGTGCTTGAGGAAGTCGAGGAACAGCCGCACGCGCAGCGGCAGATGGCGGCGCTGCGGAAACACCGCGTGGATGCCGATCGGCGGCGCCGCGAAGGCGTCGAGCACGGTCACGAGCCGTCCCGCCGCGATGTCGGCGCCGACCTCCCACCACGAGCGCCAGGCGAGCCCGTGCCCGCCAAGGCACCATTCGTGCAGCACCGCGCCGTCCGAGCACTCCATCGTGCCGGACACGCGGATCGACACCACCCGGCCATCCTGCTGAAACGCCCAGCCGCGCTGCTGGTTCGCGTTGGCCGCCAGCGCGAGGCATTGGTGGCGCGTCAGTTCGTCGAGCGCGAGCGGCGTGCCGGCGCGCGCCAGATAGGCCGGCGAGGCCACGCATACGCGGCGGTTCTCGCCGAGCTTCAGCGACACCAGCGAGGAATCGGGCAGCTCGCCGAGCCGCACCGCGCAGTCGAAGCCCTCGTTGACGAGATCGACCATGCGGTCCGACAGATCGAGCGTGATCGATACGTCGGGATGCGCCGTGGTGAAGGCCGGCACGAGCGGCGCGACGTGGCGCCGCCCGAAGCCGGCCGGGCCAGACACGCGCAGATGGCCGCTGGCCTTCACGCCGCCGGCCGACACGCTGGCCTCGGCGTTCTGCATGTCGTGCACGACGCGCTGGCAATCCTCGAGAAAGGCCGAGCCCTCGAAGGTCAGGGTGAGCTTGCGCGTGGTGCGCACCAGCAGCTTCACGCCGAGCCGCTCCTCGAGCGCGTCGAGCCGGCGGCCGATGATCGCGGGCGCCACGCCCTCGGCATGCGCGGCCGCCGACAGGCTGCCGCGCGCGGCCACGGCGATGAAGGTCTCCATCTGCTTGAAACGGTCCATGAAGTGAAGGCGCCACGCGCGTCGCGTGGCGCCGGATATCCGTGTTGGCAGCCAGACTAAGTAGGTAAAAGTAAAAGATCAAGTGATGATTTTTGTCTTTTTTAGACTGGAACATCATCAATAGAATCGTTGATTCCCACTCCTGGAGCGCACGACGATGGCCGCCCCCCCGCTACCTGCCCCCGCAGCGATCCTGTTCGACGCCTACGGCACGCTGTTCGACGTGCATGCCGTGGTGGCCCTGGCCGAACAGCTGTTTCCGGGGCGCGGCGACACGCTCTCCCAGCTGTGGCGGCGCAAGCAGATCGAATACACGCAGCTGCGCACGCTGTCGGCGCCCGACGGCGCGCGCTACCGGCCGTTCTGGGACGTCACGCTCGATGCGCTGCGCCACGCGGCGCGCGCGCTCGGCCTGCCGATCGACGCGGCCGCCGAGAAGCGCCTGATGGACGAATACGCGTGCCTGTCCACGCATCCCGACACGGTGCCCGCGCTGCGCCGCCTGCGCGCGCTGCCCGACGCGCCGAAGCTCGCGATCCTGTCGAACGGCGACGCGCGCATGCTCGACATCGCCGTGAAGAGCGCCGGCATGGCGGGCCTGTTCGAGCACGTGCTGTCGGTCGAGGCGGTGCGCGCCTACAAGCCGGCCGCGGCCGCGTACCGGCTCGGCACCGACGCGTTCGGCGCGGCGCCGCGCGAGATCGTGTTCGTGTCGTCGAACGGCTGGGACGCGGCCGGCGCGGGCTGGTTCGGCTACACCACGTTCTGGCTCAACCGCAGCGGCGCGCCGCGCGAGGAGCTCGGCATCGAGCCGGCCGGCAGCGGCGCGCACATGGACGATCTGCTCGCGTTCCTGGCCGCGCGTGCCTGAGCTGGCGGCCCGAAGTGGCGCCCGTCAGTCGCGGCGCTCGATCCGCTCGATGCGGTAACGGACCCAGTCGCCCGACGCGATCCGCGGCCGGCCCGCCACCGCCGGCTCGGTCACCGGGTAATAGAGGCACTCGTAACGCTCGCCGGCCAGCTCCAGCTGCGTGAAGCGCACGCGGAACAGGCCGTCGTCGTCGGGCAGGATTTCCTCGATCGCGTCGAGCACGGGCACCAGTGCCTCGTCGATCGCGTAGATGTCGCCGTGCACCCAGGCGGCGCCATCGGTCGACGTCATGCCCGCCGGCACCATCCCCGGATACTCGCCGAAATCGTATAGCCGGCCCGGCAGCGCGCCCTGCCCGATCAGTCGCGGCGCGGTGATGCCATGACGCGCGGCGGCACGGCCGATGTCGTTGATCTCGCCGGCCCGCAGCGTGCCGTAGACGAATACGTGGCGCATTCCGTTGTCCTTCCTCCGCAAGCAGCCGGCCCCGTCGAGATCGACGACGGGCCGCCGGCGCAGGGCTCTCACCGTACCAGAGCCGCGCGGTGTCGTGCACCACCAGCGCGATCGTCGCCGCTCTTACAATGGCGGCTCGTCCCGCCGCCGCCGTCCACGATGAACCCGTCCGCCGCCACGCCGATCGCCATCGACATTCCCCCCGAATTCGCGCCCACGCCCGAGCACCCGCTGCGCGTGCGCCCGCGGCCGATGGCCTCGAGCGTGCGGATCCCGCAGCACACCCACGCCTGGGCGCAGCTCGCCTACGCGACGCGCGGCGTGCTGCGCGTGACGACGGCCGGCACCACCTGGATGGTGCCGCCCTCGCGCGCGATCTGGACACCGCCGCACGTCGCGCACGAGATCGTCGTGGTGGAGGATGCTTACCTGCGCACGCTCTACATCGACGAGTCGGCAATTCCGGGCGGCCTCGACGACTGCCGCGTGGTGGAAGTGTCGGGGCTGCTGCGCGAGCTGATCGTGGCGCTCGACGCGAGCGATCTGCCGCAGCCGCGCGAGCGCATGCTCACGGCGCTGATTCTCGACGAACTCACGCGCAGCGAGCCGCTGCCGCTCGCGGTGCCGATGCCGTCCGAGAAACGCCTGCGCGCGCTGTGCGAGGCCGTGCTCGCGCATCCGGCCCAGGCCGAATCGCTCGACTACTGGGCCGCGAGCGTCGGCGCGAGCACGCGCACCATCGCGCGCCTGTTCCGGCAGGAGCTCGGCGTGAGCTTTACCCAGTGGCAGCAGCAGGCGCTGCTCGCGCGCGCGATTCCGCTGCTGAACCAGGGCCGACCGATGTCGCACGTCGCGCGCGAGCTCGGCTACCAGAGCCAGAGCGCGTTCTCGGCGATGTTCCGGCGCGCGTTCGGCAAGAGCCCGCGCGCCTTCATGCTCGGCGATGCCGGCACCGCGCCGGACGAACCGGCCGAGCGCGAGGAGCACGAAGCAGGGGAACCAGACATGCCGGGTAGCGGCGACGCCGCCTGAAACCGGCCCGCGCGGCGCGGCGGCCCTCAGTGGATGCGCCGCACCATGTGGCGGATCGAGCCGAACTGCGCGAGCCGCGGACCGGCCAGGCGATAGCCCATGCGCAGATAGAGCTTGGCGGCCGGGTTGTCGACGAACACGCGCAGCTGCGTCTCGCGCAGCCCGCGCGCCTCGGCCCAGCGATGCGCGGTGTCGAGCAGGTAGCTGCCGGCGCCGATGCCGCGATGGCCGTCACGGATCTGCACGTCGCGGATGTGCAGCGAATCGCCCTCTTCCGTGAGCCGCATCATGCCGACGCGTTCGCCGTCGCGCTCGAGGATGAAGTTCTCCGACTCGCACCAGCTCAGATAGAACAGGTCGGCGCGCCATTGCAGGCCGTGGCGGCGATAGTAGCCGCCCATGTTGCCGCGCGTGAGCGCCTCGGCGAATTCGAAATCGTCCGGCTCGGCCGGGCGAAGCTGGAACAGCAGTCTGACGTCGATGGGATCGAACATGGCATCGAGAAATATCCCGGATCCCCGCAACGATAGCGCAGCGCGGCGCCGATGCAAGACTGGATTGCCCCCAATTGCCCGATTACCGGGACATCAATGCAAAAAGCCCGTTCAGGCAATCCTGAACGGGCTTCCACATTCTGGCGGAGCGGACGGGGCTCGAACCCGCGACCCCCGGCGTGACAGGCCGGTATTCTAACCAACTGAACTACCGCTCCGTTTCCTGCTTCCACCGGCAGGCGTTGGTCGCTCCCGCCGGCACATCGATCGAATCGGTCGAACGACGCCGAAAATCTGGCGTCCCCTAGGGGATTCGAACCCCTGTACTCACCGTGAAAGGGTGATGTCCTAGGCCTCTAGACGAAGGGGACTGCGTACTGCAACTGCTTGCACCTTTAACGATAAAGCCCGTTCATCGAACAGCCGAACGGGCTTTGCGTGTTGGGTGGCGGAGCGGACGGGGCTCGAACCCGCGACCCCCGGCGTGACAGGCCGGTATTCTAACCAACTGAACTACCGCTCCACACAACTTGGACTACGACAACCCGAAGCTCGCTTCGTTTTGCCTGCATCGCGCTGATCAGGCACGACACCGAATCTGGCGTCCCCTAGGGGATTCGAACCCCTGTACTCACCGTGAAAGGGTGATGTCCTAGGCCTCTAGACGAAGGGGACAAAATCTTTGCAGAATTTGTCGCACTGCTATTCAGTACCGCCTTTACCGCTCGTGCCGAATTGTCACCTTCGACACACTGTTCTGGTGGTGGAGGTAAGCGGGATCGAACCGCTGACCTCTTGCATGCCATGCAAGCGCTCTCCCAGCTGAGCTATACCCCCTTGCAGAACAGAAACGAGATTATAGAGAGCGATTCAAAGTTTGTAAATACCCTTTTTATCGAAATCGCAAAATTTCTTGCGATCCCCTCGGAGGTGGCCGGCATGCAAACTTCCGACCGCTCCCGAGGCACTCAACACAACCTCAAACAGCGAGGCGCGAGATTACGACATTTCTATCGAACAATGCAAGCACAGAATCGATCGAGGGCGTGTGCGTGGTGCCGACCACGAGCAGTCGCACCGGAATCGCGAGCTGCGGCATCTTGAGCCCGTGGGCCGCGAGCGCCGCCTTCAGCGCGGCTGCGATGCCTTCCTTGGTCCATTCGGCGGCCTGCAGCGCGCGCGCGAATTCGGCCACGGCCGGCTTCACGGCGTCGGTCAGACGCTGCGCGAGTTCGTCCGCGTCGGGCGCCGGCGCGCGATAGAACATCGCGGCGCCGTCGGCGATTTCCTTGATGGTCGACGCGCGGTCCTTCATCAGGCCGATCACCGACGGCAGGTCCGGGCCGCTCGCGAGCGTGGCCTCGTCGATGCCGAGCGCGGCGAAGAACGGCTTGGCGAGTTCGGCCAGGCGCGCGTTGTCGGCTTCCTTGATGTAGTGGTTGTTGAGCCAGGCGAGCTTGGCGTGGTCGTACTGCGCCGGCGACTTGCCCAGATGCTCGAGGTCGAACCACGACACGAACTGCTCGCGCGAGAAGATCTCGGCGTCGCCGTGCGACCAGCCGAGGCGCGCGAGGTAGTTGAGCACCGCCTCGGGCAGGAAGCCCGCGTCGCGGTAGCCCATCACGCTCATCGCGCCGTGGCGCTTGCTCATCTTCTCGCCCTGCTCGTTCAGCACGGTGGGCAGGTGCGCGTACACCGGCACCTCGCCACCGAGCGCACGCAGGATGTTGATCTGGCGCGGCGTGTTGTTGACGTGGTCGTCACCGCGGATCACGTGCGTGATCGCCATGTCGAGATCGTCCACCACCACGCAGAAGTTGTAGGTGGGCGTGCCGTCGGGGCGCGCGATCACGAGGTCGTCGAGTTCCGCGTTCGAGATCTCGATGCGCCCCTTCACGGCGTCGTCCCACGCCACCGAGCCCGTGAGCGGGTTGCGGAAGCGCAGCACGGGCTGCACGCCGGCCGGCGGCTCGGGCAGCACCTTGCCCGGCTCCGGGCGCCAGGTGCCGTCGTAGCGCGGCTTCTCGCCGGCCTCGCGCTGGCGCTCGCGCAGCGCGTCGAGTTCCTCGGTCGACATGTAGCACGGGTAGACGAGGCCCTTCTCGGCCATCTGCGCGAGCACCTCGCGGTAGCGATCCATGCGCTGCATCTGGTAGAACGGGCCTTCGTCGACATCGAGATCGAGCCACTTCATGCCCTCGAGGATCGCCTCGACCGATGCGTCCGACGAACGCTCGAGATCCGTGTCCTCGATGCGCAGCACGAACACGCCACCGGTGCTGCGGGCGAACGCCCACGGATAGAGCGCGGAGCGGATGTTGCCGAGGTGGATGAAGCCGGTCGGGCTGGGCGCGAAGCGGGTACGGACAGGACGGGTCATAGGCGGTAACTGGAAGGCCGCTTGCGCGGCTCGGATGACAAACGACGCGGCGGCGGCACGTCGCGCACGGCCCGCGAGGCGGGCGGGCGCGGCCGGCGCCGGCACGAAGAAAGGGAACCAAAAGGAACCGGAATTATACCCGCCGGCGCCGCGCTTCCGGCTTGCGCCGGGATCGGCCCGATGGCCGACGCTGGCGGTCGCACCCGGCCACCCCGCGGCCACACAAGCCAGGCACGCGCCGCGCCCGCACGCATCCGATGCACGCCACGCACCCGGGATCCCGCAAGGCTTGCGCCGCTTGCTTTATGATGTGCGCGCCGCGGCAAGCTGCCACGCCCGGCCCGCCGCCCTCACCTCTTTCGCGCCCTCGTGCGCCCAGTCCTTGCCGGAGAATCCGTCGATGTCGTCGTCGCCCAGCCTGTCCCGCCGTCAGTTCTCGATTGCCGCCATGTCCGCCTCGCTCGTCGCCTGCACCACCACGGGCGGCAAGTCGGACGGCGACAAGACGCCGCCGCCGGTCGCCACTGGCGCGCGCCGGCCGCTGAAGGTCGCGATCGCGCTGGGCGGGGGCGCCGCGCGCGGCTTCGCGCACATCGGCGTGCTCAAGGGGCTGGAGGCGCACAGCGTGCCGATCGACATCGTGGCCGGCACCAGCGCCGGCTCGGTGGTCGGCTCGCTGTACGCGTCGGGCATGAACGCGTTCGACATCAACAAGCTCGCGCTGACGATGGACGAGGCCTCGATCAGCGACTGGGCGCTGCCGTGGCGCTCGCGCGGCCTGCTGATGGGCGTGGCGCTGCAGAACTACATCAACAAGACGCTGAACAACCGGCCCATCGAGAAGATGGCCAGGCCGCTCGGCATCGTCGCCACCGACATCCAGAACGGCCAGCCGATCCTGTTCCAGCGCGGCAACACGGGCCTCGCCGTGCGCGCCTCGAGCAGCGTGCCGTCGGTGTTCGAGCCGGTGAAGATCGGCGCGCGCGAATACGTGGACGGCGGCCTGGTGAGCCCGGTGCCGGCCTCGTTCGCGCGCAGGATGGGCGCCGACTTCGTGATCGCGGTGGACATCTCGGCACGCCCGGAAGGCGCGGCCACCAACAACCCGCTCGAGCTGCTGCTGCAGACCTTCACGATCATGGGCCAGACCATCAAGGCCTACGAGCTCGACAAGTACGCCGACGTGGTGATCCGCCCGAACCTGGCCGAGATGAGCGCGAGCGACTTCTCGCAGCGCAACGCCTCGATCCTGGCCGGCGAGGTGGCGGCGGCCAGGATCATGCCCGAGCTCAAGAGCAAGCTCGCGGCGGCGCAGGCACGCGCGGCGGCCTGACGAGGAATCGACAACACGAAAACCCCGGGCTCCTCGTGGAGGCCGGGGTCAAACAAACGATCGAAGGACCGACCGATCAGCCGACCGATCGGATCGGCCGGATCAGGCTCAGTTGCCGGGGTTGTAGTCCGAACCGCTGCCGCCGAGCGTCGCGCTCACGCGCTGGCGCAGGTCGTCGGCCTTGCCGTCGAACTTGGTCTCGATCCGGCGCGCACCGGTGAAACGCTTTTCCCAGTAGCTGCTGTCGAGATCGTCGACACGGATCGTGCTGCCCGTGGAGGGCGAATGCACGAACTTGTTGTCGCCGATGTAGATGCCGACGTGCGAGAAGGTGCGGCGCATCGTGTTGAAGAACACGAGATCGCCGGGCTTCAGCTCGCTCATGCGGACCTTCTCGCCCACCTGGCTCATGTCCTCGGCGCGGCGCGGCAGCGACAGGCCGAGCGTGTCCTGGAACACGTAGCGCACGAAGCCGCTGCAATCGAGGCCCGCATCGGGGGAGTTGCCGCCCCAGCGATAGCGAACGCCGAGCATGTTCAGCGCGCCGACCACCACGTCGCCAGCCTTGCCGGCCATGCCGGACAGGAACGAGCGCGCGCTGCTCGGGGCCGGCTGCGTGGACGGCGTGCTGCTCGACGTCGACGCGGCGGCCAGGGCCGACTGCGTGTTCTGTGAAAAGGTGCTGATCCCGGATTGAGAGGTCAACGTGACATTCTGGTTGTAATTGCCGACTTCGTCGGCAAACGCGCTGGGAGCTGCTGCAACCATGACGCCAACGAACAATCCGGTGACGGCGCGCGTGCAAACCTGGATAAGTGATCGGTGCTGCATCGGTCGGTAACTTTGTGCTTAAGAATCAGCTGATTGGCGGAAATTTTGATCGATACTAGCCAGACGGTATTTGTTTGTCAAAACGAATTGAAAAAATCAATCACAACCTGCACATCATTGGGGCAATTCAGGCAAATCAATGACTTCCAGCAGCTTTCTCGTGTACGGGTGTGACGGATTCGTGAAAATCTTGCCGACTTCCCCCGCCTCCACGATCACCCCGCCCTGCATCACCGCCACGCGGTGCGCCATCGCGCCGATCACCTCGAGGTCGTGGCTGATCAGCACGTAGGCGAGGTTGTACTTCTGCTGCAGCCCGGCCAGCAGCTTCAGCACCTGCTGCTGGATCGACACGTCGAGCGCGCTGGTGGGCTCGTCGAGCACCAGCACCTGCGGGTCGAGCACCAGCGCGCGCGCGATCGCGATGCGCTGGCGCTGGCCACCCGAGAACTCGTGCGGATAGCGGTGCAGCACGGTGCGGTCGAGGCCCACCTCGCGCAGCACGCCGATCACGCGCTCGCGGCGCGCCTCGGCGTCCAACTCGGGCCGGTGCAGCGCGAGCCCCTCGCCCACGATGCGCTCGATCGTGTAGCGCGGCGACAGCGAGCCGAACGGATCCTGGAACACCACCTGCATGCGTGCGCGCAGCCGCCGCGCATCGTCGCCGCGCCAGGCCGCCAGCGGCCGGCCGTCGAACTCGATCGCGCCGCCCGCCACGCGCTGCAGGCCGAGCAGCGCCATCGCGAGCGTGGACTTGCCCGAGCCCGATTCGCCGACCACCCCGAGCGTCTCGCCCTGGCGCACCGACACGCTGGCGCGCTCGACGGCCGTGAAGCGGCCGCTGCCGAACCAGCCCGCGAAGCCGGGCAGCTTCTGGCGGTACTGCACCGTCACCTCGCGCGCGTCGAGCACCACCGGCGCGATCGGCAGCACCGGCGCCACCGCGCGCTGCGGACGGCTCGCCAGCAGCCGGCGCGTGTACGGATGCTCGGGCTCGGCGAAGATGCGCGCCACCTCGCCCTGCTCCACCAGCCGGCCCTTCTCCATCACCGCCACGCGCTCGGCGAAGCGGCGCACGAGGTTCAGGTCGTGCGTGATCAGCAGGATCGCCATGCCGCGGCCGAGCTCGGCGTCGCGCTGCAGGTCGAGCAGCAGCGCCACGATCTGCGCGCGGATCGTCACGTCGAGCGCCGTGGTGGGCTCGTCGGCCAGCAGCAGGCGCGGCCGGCAGGCCAGCGCCATCGCGATCATCGCGCGCTGGCGCTGGCCGCCCGAGAGCTGGTGCGGATAGCTGTCGACGCGCCGCTGCGGCTCGGCGATGCCGGTGCGCCCGAGCAGCGCGATCGCGCGAGCACGTGCCTCGCGCGTCGACACGCCGTCGTGCAGCACGATGGTTTCCATGATCTGGTCGCCGATCGTGTAGAGCGGGTTGAGCGCCGTCATCGGCTCCTGGAAGATCATCGCGATCTCCGAGCCGCGCAGGCCGCGCATCGCGCGCTCGCCCACCATGCCCAGCTCGCGGCCGTCGAAGCGGATCCGCCCGCTCACCTCGGCATCGCGCAGCAGGCGCAGGATCGCGAGTGCCGTCACGCTCTTGCCCGAGCCCGATTCGCCGACCAGCGCGACGCGCTCGCCGCGGCCGATCGAGAACGACACGTCGTCGACGGCGAGGGTCTCGTCGAACGCGATGCGCAGCTGCTCGACCGACAGCAGCGGCGCCGGCGGCTGCGGATTGCCGTCGACCTGCTCGAAATCCGTCATTGCGCGCCTCCCGCCGCCCGCGCCGTGTCGGACACGCGCGAATCGAGCGCGTTGCGCAGCGCATCGCCCATGAAGGTCAGCAGCAGCAGCGTGGCCACCAGTACCACGAAGGTCGCCAGCGAAATCCACCAGGCATCGAGATTCGCCTTGCCCTGCGCGAGCAGTTCGCCGAGGCTCGGGGTGGGCGGCGGCACGCCGAGGCCGAGGAAATCGAGGCTGGTCAGCGCGACGATCGAACCGCTCATGCGAAACGGCAGGAAGGTGATCACGGGCGTGAGGCTGTTGGGCAGCACGTGGCGCCAGATGATCTGCCGGTTCGACAGCCCGATCGCGCGCGCGGCGCGCACGTAATCCTGGTTGCGGTTGCGCAGGAATTCGGCGCGCGTGTAGTCGGACAGGCCGATCCAGCCGAAGATCGAGGCCAGCACGATCAGCAGGAACAGGCTCGGCTCGAAGATCGAGGCGAAGATGAACAGCAGGTACAGCTCGGGCATCGCCCCCCAGATCTCGATCAGGCGCTGGCCGACGATGTCGATGCGCCCGCCGTAGAAGCCCTGCACCGCGCCGGCGGCCACCCCGAGCAGCGTGCCGATCAGCGTCACCACCAGCCCGAACTCCACCGACACGCGAAAGCCGTAGACGAGCCGCGCGAGCAGGTCGCGGCCCTGCGCATCGGTGCCGAGCCAGTTGTCGCGCGACGGCGGCGCCGGGTTCGGCAGCGCCGAGAAGTAGTTCAGCGTGGTGTACGAATAGCGGTTCGGCGGATAGATCACGAAGTTGCCGGGCGCG
>JASLEG010000380.1 GCA_030151225.1 Burkholderia sp.
CGTTCTCCCTGCGAAGCATTATCACCCGCATGTTATGCTTGTAGTGCTCCAAAACCCTTTTTTTGTCAATCTCCTTGGCGTGCTGAGGCTGGCAGTCCGCAATTAGGTTAACAAGGGTGGCGACCTGTTTATCCTTATCAGTGAAAAACTTATAGGCGTTTTGCTCGTTAAGGGCACCGATGCCAATTCTTTCCCAAACATTGGCAAGCATCTTTTCCGTAACCTTAAAGTTTTTGCTCCCCTTAGTCCAGCGAAGTATGGGAAAAACGTTGTCCTTTTTGTCACCCGTGATGACCTTTACCAAACCAGTCAAAAGAGGTTCCGCCATGAATATTTGCAACCCAGGCTGCCTGTTGACCCTGCTCAGGGACTTTCCGCCGTTGAGCGCAATACGAAACAGTTGATGGTACTGGTCCAAATCAAAGTTGCCTCCTGACATCATTGAGACAAGAGAGGCGCCGTCAATATTAAACATTTTGCCGAAAAGCGTGCGATGAATGTAAAACTCGCCATCAGGAGATTGCTTGGAAATGACGTTCTTGAAGATTAGCGTCTTTTCGTCGTCGACCAATTGCGTAAGGTCACCGTCGCTGCAAAACACAAAAACTGTGTGCCCAAGCTTGTTAAGCTCTCTCTTCGTCAGCAACAAAAGGTCGTCACCCTCTCCGCCGAGCGTGTTAAACGCCGGCAAAACCAGTTTCACCGCATCGTAAAACTTGTTGAGGCACTCGTCGAAATTGTCCCAGTTTATGTTTGACTTTTCCTTTAGGTCGTGCCTGTTCTCCTTGTAACCAATCTTCTCTTCCGATGCCTCGGGGATATAGTATGGTCGATAAGCCGGTATAGTCTTCCTCCAACTTTCATTGTCAAACACAAAGTACATTCCCCTGAGTATGTTGTGAAAGCTGTTGTTGAACGACTGGTAAATATTCAGCATGCTCTCATTCAAAGCGGACATAAAATTTGACTGCTGTTGGAGCGTGTCGAGAGTGAAAGTGTCGTTTCCACCAGACCTTATTCCGTGCAAAACGCGGTGACCGAAATAGTTACCGTCTATTCCAAGGTAATTTCCCATTATATCTTTATTAAGGTGTTATATTTTAAGCCAAAATTGGCTGCAATGTTAGTTTTCATGGTTTTGAGAATGTTTATCACATTTGAAAGCGGTATTCCAATTATGCGCTGAATTTCCTCTTTTGGTTTACCCTCAACAACGTGTTTATCCCAAACGGTCTTCCAATTAGAAGGCTGGTACTGAAGCATTTTCTTAATGAACTCCTTAAGTTCGGGTTCGTCCCAAGGATTATCATCACCCTCAAATTCCTCGATGCTTCTCGCCCTGTTCTTTGTGACAAGGTCCTCAACCTCCTTTAGCCTCTGGGTTGTCGCGGAGTTATCTCTGATATTCTTGACAATGTTATAAAGCCAAGACATGAACCTTTCGTTGTCGCCATAAAATCCAATTTCGTTGTCGATATTGCTTTTTATCATGTCTTCAAGTTCGACATTCACCAAGCCAAGAGTTTCCTCAAAATCCCAGTGTTTCTGGGTGCAAACTCCCTTAACGACAGTTATCATTCTTTGGTAGTTTCTCGTTATGAAACCCTTAAGGGAAAAGGTCTTGTCGTTTGCCGTCCATTTCAACGCCGTTGGAACCGGGTACTTAAGCTCCTGCGCCTTTTTGGCGTCCTCGTTAACCGGCTTCTTAAAGCCGGTGCCGGCTATCTTTTCGCCCGACGTTGAAACCGTTGTAAGGTCGGTATTATTCTGACGCGTTACCTTTCTGCGAAGCTTCGTAAGGTTGGAGGTTTCCCTTTTCTGCTTTTCGGGCTTTGGCGTCTCAACAGTTGGAGTGGATACCGGCTTCTCCACCTTTCCCTTTGGCCTGGTTTTTGACCTTACGGGCTTGTCAATAAAGGCAATGTCAAGGTTCGCGAGTTTTACACCGTATTGCTCGGCAAGCCAAATAATTTTTTCTTTGCAGCCCGGCGTCGTACCAACCTCCATAGCGTACAGAGTTTTGTACTTTATCGGCGAGCCCTCAACCGAACAAACTTTCTCCGCCCTTAGGCCAAGTTTCATGCGTATATTTCGCAGGTTCGCCACAAAGTCAACAACAATGTACTCGGACTCTATAACGTAGTCAGCCGCCGGATTTTCCCTTGACTTGGTTACCGCTATTGGTGGCTTGTCAGTCTTCTTTATTGAAGGAGCAATTATCTTTGAAAAATTTTCCTGAGACTGTAGTATCGCCTCGATTTCTGCTGGCGAGTCCTGCTTTTTTGGTTCCGGCTCAGAAGTGACCTTAAGGAATTGCTTAATTTCCTTTATTTCGTTCTCAAGGACCTTTAGCCTTTCCTCGAGGAAAGCCCTGGTGTAAACGTCTGCCATATAGTTAAATATTCATGCCGGTTTGCGCGTCAAAAACTTGTTTGCTATACTTCCAGTGTGTCCAATCGTGACCAACCGAAGATTTGTCGTTTGGCATAATCCAGTAAGTCCACTTGCCCAACATGTAGATGGCCTTCCACATATATTTTGGAATAACCTCACCGTTTGGCAAATGGCCAGTAGGAAACTTTTTCAAATCCAGCTTTATGCCAATACCACCTGCAAGTATGTGCAGT
>JASLEG010000141.1 GCA_030151225.1 Burkholderia sp.
CCCCGGGATCGCGTATCGTCACCGAATATCTGACCAAGACCGACCTGCTCAAGTATCTCGACAAGCTGGGCTTCACGCTGGCCGCTTACGGTTGCACGACCTGTATCGGTAACGCGGGCGACCTGACGCCGGAACTGAACGACGCCATCACGAAGAACGACGTGGTCGCGGCAGCCGTGCTGTCGGGCAACCGGAACTTCGAAGCGCGTATTCACCCGAACATCCGCGCGAACTTCCTGGCCTCGCCGCCGCTGGTCGTCGCGTACGCGATCGCCGGCAACATCACGCGCGACCTGATGACCGAGCCGGTCGGCAAGGGCCGCGGCGGCCGCGACATCTACCTCGGCGACATCTGGCCGTCGAGCGACGAGATCCAGGCGCTGCTGAAGTACGCGCTCGACCCGAAGGCATTCGAATCGAACTATTCGAAGCTGACCAAGAAGGGCGACCTGTGGAGCAAGATCGAGGGCGAGACGGGCCAGGTGTACGACTGGCCGAAGTCGACCTACATCGCCGAGCCGCCGTTCTTCGGCAAGGACTTCGCGATGCAGCCGTCCGACACGATCGTGCAGGTCAAGGGCGCGCGCGCGCTCGGCGTGTTCGGCGATTCCGTGACGACCGACCACATCAGCCCGGCCGGCTCGATCAAGGAAGATTCGCCGGCCGGCAAGTGGCTGAAGGAGAACGGCGTGCAGAAGGCCGACTTCAACAGCTACGGCTCGCGCCGCGGCAACCATGACGTGATGATGCGCGGCACCTTCGCCAACGTGCGGATCAAGAACCTGATGATCCCGGCCAAGGCCGACGGCTCGCGCGTGGAAGGCGGCCTGACGATCCATCAGCCGAGCGGCGAACAGCAGTACATCTACGACGCCGCGATGCAGTACATCGCCGACGACGTGCCGACCGTGATCTTCGCGGGCGAGGAATACGGCACGGGTTCGTCGCGCGACTGGGCCGCCAAGGGCACCCAGCTGCTCGGCGTGAAGGCCGTGATCGCGCGCAGCTTCGAGCGGATCCACCGTTCGAACCTGGTGGGCATGGGCGTGCTGCCGCTGCAGTTCAAGGGCTCGGACAGCGTGCAGTCGCTCGGCATCACCGGCGAGGAAACCTACGACATCGAAGGCCTCGGCGACGACTTCAAGCCGCAGCAGGACGTGACGCTCGTGATCCACTTCAAGGGCGGCGAGACCCGGCGCGTGCAGGTGCTGCTGCGCGTGGACACGCCGATCGAGGTCGATTACTACAAGCACGGCGGGATCCTGCCGTTCGTGCTGCGCTCGCTGCTGGCGGCGTAAGCGCACCGCTTTTGCAGGTGCCGCGTGCCGGAAACGGTGCGCGGCCGATTCGAGCCCGGCTCCGGCCGGGCTTTTTTTTGTCTACGGGCGCGGGAACATGGGCCGAAGCGCGGCGGCGATCAGGTCGAGGCCGACTCGGCCAGACGGCGCATCTGCCGCTGCTTGAGGCCGGCGATGATCAGGCCGGTCACGACGAACAGGCCCGCCTCGAGCCACACCATCACCGTCAGGAAGCCGGGGGTGGCCGGGATCCGGCCGTTCAGCGAGGTGTCGCGGCGCAGGATCGCCGTCCACGGGCCGACCGCGTAGCCGCTCTGGCCGAACGCCGCCGTCACGTCCTCCCGCGGGCCGCCGAACGACAGCTCGCCCTCCAGCGGGCCGGGCGGATCGGCGCGGGCGCTGGTGTCCTCGTCGCGACCGTGGTGGAGCACCGTGCCGTCCTGCTCGAGCAGATAGACGCGCTGGCCCGGCTGCCAGCCGGCCGGCACGAGCGGTGTGTAGTAGTCCCGATAGGCGGTGTGGCGGATCGAGTAGTCGCGCACGTACACGGCATCGAGCACCGGTGTGGCGTTGCCGATGCGCGCGTAGTCGCTCGCCTCGCCGATCGCGATCGGCGCGCTGGCCGACAGCGTGACGGCCGTGAGCGGCCGGCCGGCATCCTTGTCCTCGACCAAGCGGATCCAGGCCGAGATCGCGGAAGCGATGACGAGGCCCGCGACCGCCATGCCGAGCGCGGTGTTGCGCACGCGGCGCGCCATCCGGATCCGGCCGTCGGTGCCGGCTGCGTCCCACCGGGTGCGCGCCTGCGCCCGCAGCTCGCCGCGGGAGCGCATGGCGAGACGCATCTGCGCGTCGAGATCGGCGATCAGGGCGCTGTCGGGACGCAGGCGCCGCAGCCGGCGCAGCAGCCACGGCGGCCCGAAGAAGATCACCACCACCGCGACCAGGCCCGACGCGACGAGGCTCGAGCCGCCGAACAGCGCGCCCTGCCAGCGCACCAGGAACGAGAACGGGCCGCGGTCGACGGCCACGTCGTACATCACGAGCCCGTAGCCGCCGAACCACCAGAGCAGCATCGTGCAGGCGAAGAGCCAGCGCGGCACGATCGTGGTGGGACGCGAAGGCGATGCGGGCGTGGTGGCCGCGATACCGCTCCGCTGCCTGCCGTGATGCCGGGCCTTGCCGCTCATGCGCGCCTCCTGACGATGGATCGGCAAAGGATAGAGAAGATGGGGGCGATGGGCAAAAAAATCCGACACAATCATCCCGTCGAACCAGCCATCCCACCGTCCTTCCACACGCGCTGCGCGTATCGCCGCCATGCACACCGCCCCGCGCCCCGCCACGCTCGCCGACCGCCCCGCGATCGAGACCATCGTGCGCGACGCCTACTCGCCCTACATCGCGCGCATCGGCCGCCCGCCGGGCCCGATGTCGGACGACCACGCGGCGCTGATCCGCGACGGCCGCGTGCACGTCATCGAAGAACGCGGCGCGATCCTCGGCTTCGTCGTGCTGATCCCCGAGCCGGCCACGATGCTGCTCGACAACGTGGCCGTGGCGCCCGCCGCCAAGGGCAAGGGCATCGGCCGCAGCCTGCTGGAATTCGCCGAGCGGCTCGGCCCGCGCGGCCGGCCTGCCGCGACGTCAAAGACACTTCAGCGCACGCGCCCCTGCGCGCTGTAGCGAACCGCCGTGACGAGCCGACCGAGCGCGCAGTCCTCTTCCTTCCTGCGGTGTTCGAGATCGCGTTCGGGGCGCTCGGGAATCGCGAGGCGGGTGATGCCGCGATCGTTGAGCGCGCCCAGGATCTCGCGATGATCGTTCGGCACGCGCACCTCGCGCCGTGCCGGCCGGAAATCGAAATTGCCGAAGCCGCCCCACCACTCGCCCACGTGGATCGTGAAGATCTCGGGATAGATCTTGCAGTCGCTGCGCGGCGTGGGCTTCGCATCGTAGAAGCCCATGCAGGCCAGCTGGATCAGGTGGATGGCGCCGATCGCCGCCAGCGGCTCGTACAGCACGATGCCGAAGCGGTCGTGCTCGTTCCAGTCGTGAAAGACGTCGCCGGCGGTGGCCGGCTTTCCGGATACCTCGACTTCGTAGAAGTCGGTGCGCAAGGCGGTGATCACGTGCATGGGGCTGTCTCGGGCGCGGGGCGTGCCTGGAAAGCCCTGTCCTAACAAGTCGAGGCGGGCGCTCCCATCCGATTTCCGGGGATCAGGCCACACCGTGGCTCATGCAGGGAGCGCGCCGGCCCCGGATCGCGCGCGTCCCCGCTCGCCATCAATACGGCGTGAGCTGACCGCCGCGGAAGGTGTTGACGGTGGTGGGCGCCCCCTTCAGGTTGCCGTTGCCGTCGAACGCGTAATGCCCGGCGATGCCGTCGTACTGGATGCCTGCCAGATAGGCGCGGATCTTCGCCCGGTCGGTGGTGGTGCCGGTGGCCTGCATCGCCCTGGCGATCATCATCGTGCCGTCGTAGAAGTTCGGCGCATACACCAGCATGTCGATCCTGTAGCTGGCCTTGTAGCGGCTCAGGAAGGCGCGCCCGGCCTCGGTCTTGTCGGGTGCGGCGCCACCGAGCGCGCAGAACACGTTCGAGGTCAGGTCGCCGGCCAGCTGGGCGAGTTCGGCCGAGCAGATGCCGTCGCCGCCCAGCAGCTTCGCGCGAAACGCGATCTGATGCATCTGCTTGAGCATCGGGCCGGCCTGCGCGGAATAACCGCCGTAGAACACCGCGTCCGGATCCTTGGCCTTGATCGACGACAGGATCGCCTTGAAGTCCACCGCATTGGCGTTGGTGAATTCCTGGCCGACCACCGTCAGGCCGATCGCCTTCGCCTCGCGCATGAATTCGGCGGCGATGCCCTGCCCGTATGCCGTGCGATCGTCGATCACGGCCACCTTGCGTGCCTTGAGCTTGTCCTTCGCGAAATCGGCCATCGCGCCGCCGAGTTGCGCGTCGCTCGCGCCGATCCGGAAGATGTCGTCGAATCCCTGGGCGGTCAGCGCCGGATTGGAGGCCACCGGCAGAATCGCCACGCCGGCCGAATGGAACACGTGGGACGCCGGAATCGCGACGCCGGAGTTGTTCGGCCCGAGCACCGCGATCGCCCCGCCGTCCACGAGCTTCTGCGCGACCTGCACGCCGATCTTGGGATCGCCCTGATCGTCCTCCGAATCGAGCCGCAGCGTGACCGGCTGGCCCGCCACCATGAAGGGCTTCGCGTTCAGATCCTGAATCGCCAGCCGGGCGCCGTTCTCGTTGTCCTTGCCGCTGCCGGCCTGGCCGCCCGTCAACGGCCCGGACACGCCGATGACGACCGTGGCATCCGCCATCGCGAGCGCCGGCAGCGCGGCGAGACTACCCAGCAACACGAGCTTGCTCAAAGTACGCATGTGATCTTCTACCTGGAAAGGATTGGAACGGTTGAACGATGAAAACCCGGCTGTCGGTGCGCGTCAGACGCGCGATTTGATGAGCTTGTCGTCGACGGCCTCGAGCCACGTGTCGGACAGGGTGAAACCGGTCTGGAAGCGGTCGGTCGGATCCACGCCGACCTGGGACATCGCGCTGATCCAGGCCTGCCCCGACACCACGGGCACGACGGCCGGCGTCGTGCCGAGCGTGGTCAGCGCTTCGATGCGGCTCGTGAAGCGCGAGCCGATGATCGATTCGTGCACGAACGTCTCGCCCACGCCGATCTCGCCCCTGGCGTGCATCACGGCGAGTCGCGCCGAGGTGCCCGTGCCGCAGGGCGAGCGATCGCAACGGCCCGGCGACACGATCACCGTGTTGCGCGACGTGAGCACGCCGTTCTCGCGCCTGAGCGGCAGCACGAATTCGGTCTGGGTGATGCCCTTGATCAGCGGGTTGAGCGGATGCGGCGACGGCAGCTGCTCGGCCGCCGCGCTCTTGATGCGCTGGCCCAGCTCGCACAGCTCGCGCGCCTCGTCGGGCGTGATGCCGAAGCCGAGCGCCTGCGCATCGACGATCACGTAGGTCATGCCGCCGTAGCCGACGTCGACCTTCAGCGTGCCGAGCCCCGCCACTTCCACCATCCGGCCCAGATGGTTGGCGAACGCGGGCTGATTGGTGAATTCGACCTGGGTGACCTTGCCGTCGCGGCACGTGCACCGGATCGAGATCAGGCCGGCCGGCGATTCGAGCACGAGCTGCGTGACCGGCTCGGTCATCGGCAGGATGCCGGTTTCGAGCAGCACGGTAGCCACGCACATCGTGTTGGAGCCCGACATGGCCGGGTATTCGGTCGACTCGGCGATCACGTAGCCCATCTGCGCACGCGGGTCGGTCGGCGGCAGGATGAAATTCACGCTCTGGTTCGCGGAGCCGCGCGGCTCGAACAGGCAGAGCTTGCGCAGATCGTCCCGATGCTCCTCCAGATACATCATCTTCTCGAACATGGTGGCGCCCGGCACGTCGAACACGCCCCCGGTCACCACGTTCCCCACTTCCCCTTCGGCGTGGCAGTTCACCACGTTCAATACCTTGCTCCAGCGCATGCGATCCTCGCGACGGTTTCGACGGATGCTCCAGACC
The DNA here is from genome assembly GCA_030151225.1 of Burkholderia sp. GTDB lineage: Bacteria > Pseudomonadota > Gammaproteobacteria > Burkholderiales > Burkholderiaceae > Burkholderia. The sequence goes on from JASLEG010000141.1 coordinate 5,863, forward strand.
GGAAGAGCGCGCTTCCTTTTTGGAGATTGGATCCAATATGCTGAGTGCAATTTTCGCTGTCAAGGAATTTTGCGGACGCTCTCGTTCGATGAATACCCCGCAGCCTTGCAGCACGGGCCTTCGACGAACGAGCACACAATGCATTGGATACAAAATTCAGCTATGGCATCATGCAGGGCATTGCCACCCGGACCGTTCCCATGCAACGTCGCAGTTCCTCGCCCCCCGATTCCGGCCTGCTGGCCGAAGACCGACGCGCCCCGCCCGGCGCCGCGCCATCGGCCAAGCTCGTGCGCTCCACGACGGTCGACCTGGTACTCGAAGCGGTGCGCGGCAAGATCCTGCGCGGGGAAATCAAGTCGGGCGAACCGCTGCGCCAGGAAGCGCTGGCGGACGAGCTCGGCGTGAGCCGCGTGCCGATCCGCGAAGCCATCACGCGCCTGCAGGGCGAAGGGCTGGTGACCGTGATTCCGCACAAGGGGGCCTACGTCTGCGGGCTGTCGGCCGACGAGGTGCGCGAGACCTTCGAGATCCGTCTGCGCCTCGAGCCCTGGATCTTCTCGAAGGCGATGCCCGCGACCGACGACGCCAGCCTCGATGCGGCGCTGGCCATCGTCGACGAGATGGATCACGCGACCGAAACCACCTGGGGCTCGCTGAACTGGCGATTCCACGAAACGCTCTACGCGCCGTCGGGCCTGTATCTCGCGATCGAAACGCTCAAGCGCCTGAACGACCGCAACGAGCGCTATTTCCGGTTTCAGGTGGTGAACGTGCCGATCCGCGAGAACACGCGGCGCGAGCACATCGAGATGATCGAGGCGAGCCGGGCCCGGGACCAGCGGCTCGGCGCGCGCATCCTTCGCGAGCACCTGCGCACGGCGATGGATCAGATCGTGGCGGTGGCCGACGGCCTGCAAGCCGTGCAGCAGGGATAGCGCCATGCCCGTGATCCACATCCAGATGCTCGCCGGCCGCACGCAGCGGCAGAAGTCCGAACTGGCGGAAGTGCTGACGCGCGAGACCGCGCGTATCGCGCACTGCCCCGAAGCCGACGTCCAGATCGTGTTCGACGAGGTGCCGCGCGCCAGCTGGGCGATCGGCGGGCGTCTGGTGGAAGGTCACGTGGCGACGCCGCCGGGCGACTCGGCCTGAGTCGAAGCCGCAACGACATTCCCATCGCTGCCGCGCTCTGCGGCAGCGCCATCACGCCTTTCCTTCCCCTGCCTCTCCCACCGCCCCGACGGGAAAACCCGAGCCCGTTTTTCGGCATACTGGTATGGTAGTATCCGCCACGAGCCAAATGAAAACAAACCTCGGAGACAAGCCTCATGGCAGACCGGCACACTCGCGCGATGCTGCGCCGCGTGGCGATGGCATCCACCATCGGCACGGCGGCGGAATACTACGATTTCTTCGTCTACGGCACGGCAGCAGTGCTCGTGTTCGGCGCGAAGTTCTTCCCCGCCAGCGATCCGCTGATCGGCACGCTGGCCGCGTTCGCCACCTATGCGGTCGGCTTCGTGGCACGACCGATCGGCGGCATCGTGTTCGGCCATTTCGGCGACCGCATCGGCCGCAAGAAGGCCCTGATCGTCACGATCCTGATCGTCGGGCTGGGCACCTTCGTGATCGGCCTGCTGCCCGACTACTCGCAGGCCGGCATCTGGGCGCCGGTCGCGCTGATCCTGATCCGCGTGCTGCAGGGCTTCGGGGTGGGCGGCGAACAGGCCGGTGCGGTGCTGCTCACCGCGGAATACGCGCCGCCGCGCGAGCGCGGCTTCTTCGCCAGCCTCGTGCAGCTCGGCGCGCCCGCGGGCTTCCTGATTCCGTCGGGCATCTTCGCCGTGCTGTCGTCGGCGCTCACGCACGAGCAGTTCATGAGCTGGGGCTGGCGCCTGCCGTTCCTCGGCAGCATCGTGCTGGTGGCGGTGGGGCTCTACATCCGGCTGCGCACCGAGGAGTCGCCGGTGTTCGCGGCGATCCGCGAGACGCAGGCCGTGGAATCGCGGCCGGTGGTGGAGGTGGTGCGGCAGCACGGCGGGCTGATCGCGAAGGGCGTGGGCGCCAAGCTGATCGAGGCCTGCACCTTCGCGATGTACACCATGATCGTGCTGGCCTACGGCCGCGCGCACGACGTGCCGGCCTCGCTGCTGCTGCAGACGATCATCGTGGCGGTGGTGCTCGAGCTGTTCACGATCCCGCTGGCCGGCGCGCTGTCGGACCGCATCGGCCGACGCGCCACCTTCCTCGCCGGTGCGGTGCTGCACGTGCTGCTCGCGTTTCCGCTGTTCCATGCGATCGACGGCGGCAACCGCCTCGCCATCCAGGCCGTGATGATCCTCGCGATCTCGGTCGGCCACGCGCTCTGCTACGCGCCGCAGGCCTCGCTGTTTCCGGAACTGTTCCCGGCACGCGTGCGCTGCAGCGGCATCGCGCTGATCTGGCAGATCGGCTCGCTGATCGGCAGCGGCGTGCTCGGGCTGGTGGCCGTGAAGCTGATCCAGGCCACCCACGGCAGCCCGGTCGGGCTGATCGCCTACGTGGCGGTGCTCGGCGTGATCTCGGCGATCTCGCTCGTGCTGCTGCCCGAAACGGCCCCGGCGCGCCGGGGCGGCGACGTCCACGACTGGGGCACGCCGCCGGGCGAAGGCACGGCGGCCACGAGCCTGCCGGCCGATCCGGCATTCGCGGCGCGCCGCTGAAGCGCTCGGCGCTCGGCGCTCGGCGCTTGCGCTCAGGCGCCCGCGAGCGCGAGCGACACGCCCGCGCGTTCGAGCAGGCGCCGGTTGCGCGCCGACAGGTTCGCGAAGTTCAGGCGCTTGCCGGCCTTGCGATAGCGCTCGGTCAGCGCCTCGAGCGCGGCGATCCCCGAGTGGTCGGCCACGTGCAGATGGTGGCAGTCCACCACCACGTGCTCGGGATCGTCCTGCGGCCGGAACAGTTCCTGGAAATGCGCGGTCGACGCGAAGAACAGCGTGCCGTGCAGCACGTAGGTCGCGACGGCCCCCTCGCCGCGCTCGACCTCGGCGCGAATCTCGCGCGCGTGCTGCCACGCGAAATTCAGCGCGGCGATCACGATCCCGCACAGCACGGCGATCGCCAGATCCGTGAACACGGTGATCACCGTCACCATCACGATCACGAAGGCGTCGTTGCGCGGCACCTTGCCGAGCACACGCAGCGATCCCCACGCGAAGGTCTGCTGCGCCACCACGAACATCACGCCCACCAGCGCCGCCAGCGGAATCCGCTCGATCAGCGGCGACAGGAACAGGATGAACAGCAGGATCATCACGCCGCTCGTCACGCCCGACAGGCGGCTGCGGCCACCCGAGCTCAGGTTGATCATGGTCTGGCCGATCATCGCGCAGCCGCCCATCCCGCCGAACAGCCCGGACACCACGTTCGCCACGCCGAGCGCGAGGCATTCGCGATTCGGGCGCCCGAGCGTTTCGGTGATCTCGTCGGTCAGGTTGAAGGTCAGCAGCGTCTCGAGCAGGCCCACGATCGCCATCAGCAGTGCATACGGAAACACGATCCGCAGCGTCTCGAGATCGAGCGGCACGGTGGGCAGGTGGAAGCTCGGCAGCGCGCCGGCGATGTGGGCCATGTCGCCGAGCGTGCGGGTGGGCAGATGCAGCAGCTGGCTCGCCACGCCCACGCCCACGATGGCCACCAGCGCCGGCGGCACCGCCCGCGTGATGCGCGGCAGCACGTACACCACCAGCATCGTGACCGCCACCAGCGCGCTCATCACGAGGAGCGGCGTGCCGTGCAGCCAGGCCTCGCCGTGCAGCGTGGCTTCCTTGAAATGCTCGAGCTGGGCCATCGCGATGATGATCGCGAGCCCGTTCACGAAGCCGATCATGACCGGATGCGGCACCATGCGGATCAGCTTGCCGAGCCGCAGCAGGCCGAACAGCATCATGATCGCGCCGCCCAGCACGACGGTGGCCAGCAGGTACTGCACGCCGTGCTGCACCACCAGCGCGACGATCACCACCGCCATCGAGCCGGCCGCGCCCGAGATCATGCCGGGCCGGCCGCCGAGGATCGCCGTGAGCGCGCAGATGATGAAGGCGCCGTACAGGCCCATCAGCGGATTGAGCTGCGCGACGAGCGCGAAGGCGATGCACTCGGGCACCAGCGCGAACGACGAGGTAAGGCCCGCGAGCACGTTGCCGGGAATGTTCGAGAGCCATTGCTCCCGCGTGGTCTGAATCTTCATCGAAACGTAGCAGTCCGGATGGGCGCGGCGAGCGGCGGGCTCGACGCGCATCGTTGCGGCGGGCGCGATTCGGGAGACCGCGCGGCACCGATATCGGGAAAAGGGGAAGCCGCCCGCACGAGTGAACCCCGTGAACGAGCGCGCGCATCCATGTCGGAGAACCTCCTGGGGATGGCCGTGATGAACGGTGGGAGGTTCTCGGAACGCTACATGGGTGCGATGACGGAAATGAGTGGGGGCCGCACCGCGAATCGAACCTGCAAGGTGGATATCGCGGCCAATGGGGTTTACCCCCGAAATTTTACCTTATTCGGGCGAATCCACGGCCATGCCCCAATAAAAACGTCGAGACCCCGGCCCGCGCCGCCTAACGCCCAACCGGCGTGCCCGAGCGATGCGACGGCGCGAACAGCCGCAGCCCGCTGGCCAGGCTCGCGGCAGCCGAGAAGCCGGCGCCGAGCGCGAGCGCCAGCGTCGGGCCGTGCCGCGAGGCGATGCCGAAGCACAGCGCCACCAGCGCCGCGCCGGTGGCCTGTCCGATCAGCCGCGCCGTGGCGATCACGCCGCTCGCCCCGCCGCTGCGTTCGGGCGGCGCGCTCGCCATCAGCGCCTTCAGGTTGGGCGACTGGAAGAAGCCGAAGCCGGCGCCGCACAACGCCATGCGCCAGACGATGTCGGCCACCTGCGGATACGGCGGCAGCATCGCCAGCAGGGCCATGCCGAGCGCCAGCAGCGCGAGTCCCACCGCGCCGAGCAGCCCCGGCGGATAGCGGTCCGACAGGCGCCCCGCCAGCGGCGCGGCGAGCGCCACCACGGCCGACCACGGCGTCATCAGGAAGCCGGTTTCCACGGCGCTCCGGTGCAGCACGTCCTCGAAATAGAACGGCAGCGACACGAAGGCCAGCCCCTGCGCCGCGAACGAACAGATGGCGGTGACCGTCGACAGCGCGAACACCGGCCGCCGGAACAGATCCACCGGAAGCATCGGCGCCGGGCGCCCGGCCTCGCGCCGCATCATCAGCAGGGCGAACACCACGGTCACCGCCGCGGCGCTCAGGCTGACCCAGGCCGGGCCGCGCTGCGCGGCCTCGCCGAGCGCCAGGATCAGCGCGGCGAACGTCACCACGTTGAAACCGGCCGCGACCGGATCGAACGGATGCTTGCCGCGCGGCGTGCGCGGCAGCGACGGAATCGCCACGCTCAGCGCGATCAGGCCGAGCGGCACGTTCACGGCGAACAGCCAGGGCCAGGCGGCCACCGACAGGATCAGCGAGGCCACCGTGGGCCCCACCGCGAACGAGATGCCGACGATCAGCGCGTTCAGGCCGAGCCCGCGCCCGAGCTGGTGCGGCGGATACAGATGCTTGATCAGCGCGGCGTTGACGCTCATGATCGCGGCCGCGCCGAGCCCCTGTACCACGCGCGCGGCGGTCAGCATCGGCAGCGTGGAGACCATCGCGCAGGCCAGCGACGCGAACGTGAACACCACCAGCCCGCCGATGTAGATGCGCCGATGGCCGAGGATGTCGCCGAGCGCCGCGAGCGGCAGCAGCGTGGCCACCATCGCGAGCTGATAGGCGTTGATGATCCAGACGGAGGCGGCCGGTGCCGTGTGCAGGTCGGCCGCGATCGCCGGCAGCGCGGTATTCGCGATCGCGGTGTCGAGCGTGGCCAGCGCCACGGCCAGCAGCAGCGCGAGCATGCCGCGCCAGTTGAACGCCGCGTCCGCAGGGCGGGCGGCGAATTCGGTTTCGGACAAGGTTCGACTCGGTGGGGCGAGCGGCGCGCGGTGCACGACGCGGTTGGGACGGCGCGACGAGGCGCGCTGCCGGGCATCGGGCGATGCCGGTCCGGCCGCGCGCCGTCGCATCCGCATTGTTGCAGAGCGGCGCGAAACGTGCAGCCGCTCGCGGGGCCGGAAAGCACGATGAAAGGCAGTGGCGCGAAAAGCGGCGCTGCAGCGGCCGGTGTGCTGCGTGAGTTTCGGCGTCCGCAAGGCTGCGAAAGCGTTTCGCCGTGTCATGCGTTGATCGACTTACCCGCCCGCCCCCTGCGCGCCGCGATCGAGCGAGGCGGCCCGGATCGCGTCGCCGGGCTCGGTGAAGGTCCTCTGCCGCAACGCGGCGATCCGTGCATCGCGATCCTCGGGCGCGAGCCCTTGCGCCGCGATCTGGTCGCGCTGCGCCGCGTAGGCCCGGTATTTCGCCTGCCAGGCGTCGTCGTCCTGCTGCAGCCGGGCCACGCGCGCAGCCGCCTCGGGGCCGAGCGTCTGCGCGATCCGCGCGCGCATCTCGTCGGGCGTCGCGCCCGATTTCTGCAGCTCGGCGATCTTCGTCACCGCGTCCTGCCGTGCCTGCAGCGCATCGCGTTGCGCGCGCGCGTCGAGCGGCAGCTGTGCATCGAGCGCGGCGAGCCGCGCCGCCTTCTGCGCCTCGCTCAAGGATGGATCCTGCATGATCCGCAGCCGCTCCAGATCGTGACGCTGCTGGCGCTGCTCGTCGCCGAAGAACGGCGCGGCCCATTCGCCGAGCGTGCGCTGGGCCAGCGTGGCGCGCTGGTCGAGCGCGAGCTGCATCGCGACCGGATCGAGCTTGTCGCCGAGCACGGCGCCGTTGCCCGGCAACTGCGCGAGCGCGTCGAACCAGGCACGATAGCGATGCCAGACGTCGAGCGCCTCGCGCTGCGCGGGGCTGCCGTCGAGCTGCGCGGCGATCTCGCGCGTGACGAGCGCGTCGAGCGCCGCCGGCGCGAGCTGGCCCTGCGCGGTCAGGCAATAGTCGAAGAAGTCGCGCACGGCGCGCGTGCGCGCGAGCCGGCCATCCGCGTCGAGCGGCAGGCGCGGCGCGCGGGTGCCGGCCAGCGCGGCCGGCAGCGACGCCTGCAGCGCGG
>JASLEG010000155.1 GCA_030151225.1 Burkholderia sp.
GATCACCTTCAGCGCGTCCACCAGCGCGCCCGCGCTGGTCAGCACCGGGGCCTGCGCGCCGTTCTCGGCGGTGTGGCGCGTCAGGCGCTCCTGCGAGACGCGGTGATAGCCGCGGCCCATCGCCATGATCGCGACCAGGCACGCGTAGCCGAGCACGTCCACCCGCGCGTCCGACAGCTCCAGCGCGCAGCGGTCCGACTCGCCATCCATCGCCGCGAGTTCCTCCTTGACCACCTTCTTCATGCGCATGCGGCTGGAGTGGAACGTGAAGCGCTCGGGGCGGATCCGCTCGCGCGCCAGCAGCATGGCGGGGATCTCGGTTTCCATCGTGGTGTTCGAACTCGGCACGATCTGGCCGATCCGGTAGGGCTTGCTCATGGGGTGTTCCGTCTGGCTCGATGCGTTGGCGAGGGCAGCACTCATGCCGGTTGCGGGAAGCGTTCGGCGCAGCGCGTCGCGTCGTATTCGTACACCCACTCGGCCTTGATGCCGACCGCGTTCGGGTTCTTTTCCTGCTCGAGCTTCATCTCGCGGTCGCGGCGCTCCTGCTCCTCGGGCGTGGCCAGGTGGTAGGTGCGGCCACGCTCGCGCGCCTCGAGCTGCACGCGTGCCGTGCGCGGGCGCCGCTCGCGTTCGTAGGCATCCAGCGCAGCATCGCGCTGCTCGTGGTGCACGAGCGCCTCGGCCAGCACGTAGGCATCCTCGATCGCCATGGCCGCGCCCTGCGAGAGGAACGGCAGCATCGGGTGCGCGGCATCGCCGAGCAGCGTGGCCGCGCCCTTCGACCATTGCGGCATCGGATCGCGATCGAACAGCCCCCACTTGAAGGTGGTGCTGTCGTCGCAGCGCCGGAACAGCTCGATCAGGTCCGGATGCCAGCCCTCGTAGGCGGCCAGCAGCTCGTCGCGCGAGCTCGGCTCCGTCCACGATTCGGCCACCCAGTCGGCGCTCTCGTTCACGGCCACGATGTTGACCGCGCGGCCACCCTTCACGTAATAGGTGACCACGTGCGCCTTCGGGCCCATCCAGAACGAGGCGTCGGGGCTCACGAACGGCAGCGGATGCTGCTCCACCGGCACCAGCGCGCGCCAGCACATGTGGCCCGTGAAGCTGGCCGGCGCGTCGCCCCACAGCGAGGCGCGCACGGCCGAGTGGATGCCGTCGGCGCCCACGATCAGGTCGGCCTCGAACTGCCTGCCGTTGGTGAAGTGCGCCACGGCCTTCTCGCCCTCGAGCGTCACGCGCTCGCACTGCACGCCGAACGTGACGTTCTCCGGCTTGAGGTCGCGCGACAGGATCGCGTGCAGATCGGCGCGGTGCACGTGGTAGAAATCGGCGCCGAACAGGCGCGGGCAGATTTCCTTCAGCGGCGTGCGGAACAGCTGCCGGGCCGTATCCCAGTTGCGTCCCATCATCGCCTCGGGCAGGAAGCCCACCGCGTCGAGCGCCTCGCCCAGGCCCAGCGCGCGCAGCACCTTCACGGCGTTCGGCGTCATCTGCACGCCCGCGCCGATCTCGCCGAAGGCCGCGGCGCGCTCGAACACGTGCGCCTCGATGCCCCGCCGCTGCAGCGCCAGCGCGAGCGTCACGCCGCCGATGCCACCGCCTACGATACCGATCTTCATGGAGATTCCCCTGCAGTTGAATGCGTTGTTTCGGATGCCCGACGAACGGGCGGCGGCCTCACAGATCGAGCACCAGCGAGACACCGGTGCCGCGCGAGCAGCAGATCATCATGCAGCGGCTTTCGCTGCGCCGGGCCGGGCTCAGGATCGAATCGCGATGCTCGACCTGCCCCGCCAGCACCTTCACCTCGCAGGCGCCGCACACGCCTTCCTCGCACGAGTACGACACGTCCACGCCCGCATCGAGACACACCTGCAGCAGCGTCTCGCCCGCGCCCACCGTGAGCGTGCGATCCGAGCGCGCGAGGCGCACCTGGAAGGTGTCGGCCGGCAGGCTCGCGCTCGCGTCCGCACCGAAGCGCTCGCGGTGCCAGCTGCCGTCGGGGCGCGTCGCGCAGGCCGCGTCGAAGCCGGCCAGCATCGCCTCCGGACCGCAGCAGTACAGCTGCGCATCGGCCGGCAGGTCGCGGATCAGGTCGCCGATGCGCGGCGCGCGCCCCCCTCCGGGGCTGGCGTGGTGCAGCGTGACGTTCGGGTCGCCGCGCAGCTCGTCGAGAAACAGCGTGCGAGCCGGATTCGCGCACCAGTAGTGCAACTGCACCTGCGCGCCGTCGCGCTTCAGTTGCCGGTACATCGACACGATCGGCGTGATGCCGATGCCGCCCGCGAACAGCACGTAGCGCGCCGCGCCGGGCTGCAGCCGAAAGTGGTTGCGCGGCGCCGAGAGTCGGTAATCGCGCCCCACCACGCTGTCGTAATGCAGCGCGCGCGAGCCGCCGCGCCCCGCCTCGTCCACCTGCACCGCGATCGTGTAGCTGCCCGGCCGCGCCGGCGGCCAGAGCAGCGAATACTGGCGCCGATGCGCGTCGCAGGCCTGCACGTCGACGTGCGCGCCCGGCTCGAACGCGGGCAGCGCCACGCCGGTCGGCGCATCGAAGCGATACAGGTTGATGCCGTCGGCACCGTATGCGATCTCCGCGAGCCGCAGCGCGAGCTCGCCGTCGCCCGTGTCAGATGACGCCATAGGAAATGCCCTTGTTGCGAAGCCACATGCGATAGCGCTGCCCCATCAGGTCGGTGCGGTGATGCAGCTCGTAGCGCAGCTCGGTGGGAATGCGCTCGGGGCGCTGCGTTTCCACGATCTCGGCGTCCTGCATGAAGATCACGTCGGCGCGCTCGCGCACGGCCTTCGGGTCCGGCGCCGGCTGCACGTTCAGCGCCGCGCACACGCGCACGATGCAGTGCCTGGCGTCGATCATCTGCACCGTGAACAGCGTGCCGAACAGGTCGGAGTGATCGGTGATCGGCTGGCCGGCCGCATCCGAGCGCTGCGTGCGCTTGCGGAAGTACGCCACCAGCGGGCGGAAGGTGTGATACGTGTAGAACGCCAGCAGCGGATGGCCGGTCGCGTCGCCCACCGGCTGGAACACGCGCACTTCCGACGATTTCAGGCCCGCCTCCACCTCCTCCACCGTGTACGGCTCGAGCCGGTCGGCGTTGTCCTTCACGCCGTTCAGGCCGGCGTGCACGAAGGGGAAATGCGAGGCGTCGATGAAGTTCTCCACCGCGCGATAGCCGTTCGCGTTGTACACGTAGGGGCCGCTGTGCACCTTCATGTAGCTGGTGTCGTCCCAGTCGGGGAACACGGGAATGTCGGCCGTCGGTTCGCCGAGGCACACCCACACGAAGCCGTAGCGCTCGTGCGCCGGGTACGGAAACGCCACGGCCTTCTTCATCGGCTTCTCGTCGGGCGCGGCCGGCATGCGCGTGCACTTGCCGGTGCAGTCGTATTCCCAGCCGTGGTACGGGCACACCACGTGATCGTTCGCGATCCAGCCCTTCGACAGGCGCGCGCCGCGGTGGATGCACAGGTCTTCCCACACGTGGATCCGGCCCGACTCGCTGCGCCACACGATCAGGTCGCGTTCGAGCAGGCGCACCGGATAGATCGTGCCGGCCGTGAAATCATCGGCATAACCAACGACGTGCCAGTCGTTGAGCAGCACCGGATCCTGGCATCCGTCGAGGGCGGTGATGGGGACGTACTTCATCTCGGCTGGCGCGTTCATGATGGCCTTCTCGCTCCGGGTGATGGGCGCCTTCGGCAGCGCGCCGGGTCATGTGATGGAGCCAGTATCGAAGGACAATTTCCGTCTGTCGTTTTAACAACCCGCCATTCGATCTTCATTTCCCGCCATTTCGCGGGCCGGTCGCAAGCTTATTTTTTTCGCGTTGACAGCGCCGTTTTCGTGCGGCTAAAACGGTGGCTGGACGGTTTTTCGATCGGTCGCCACCATGTCCTACACCCAGACCCTGCACGGGTCGTACTCGCAGTTCGATCCCGACGTGCTGCCGGGCGCGGCCATGGCGCTGCGCGTGGATCTCTCCACCGTGGAGGACGAGCAGCCGGTGCACCAGCATCGCCGGGCGCAGCTCGTGATCTCGCTGCGCGGCAGCGTGACCTGCCACGTGGCCGACGCGCTGCTGATGGTGCTGCCCGATTCGGGCGTGTGGATTCCCGGCGACGTGCCCCACAGCAACAAGGCCAGCCAGGATTCGCAGATCCTCATGCTGTTCGTGGAGCAGAGCGCCACCTCGCTGCCGATGCACGCCTGCATCCTCGGCATCACGGCGCTGGTGCGCGAGATGGTGATCCACCTGGCCGATCAGGGCGAGCGTTTCCCCGACGAGGCGGCGTACGCGCGCTACTGCGCGGTGATGCTCGACCAGCTCTCGCGCGCGCCGGTCGAGCAGCTGTCGGTGCCGCTCACGCGCCATCCGAAGCTGCGCCCCGTGTGCAACGCGTTGATCGCGCAGCCCGGCGACCGGCGCTCGCGCGCCGACTGGGCGCGCGAGGCGGCGATGAGCGAGCGCACCTTCGACCGCCTCGTGATGAAGGAAACCGGCCTGAGCTTCGGGCGCTGGCGCCAGCAGCTGCAGCTGATCGTGGCGCTGCGCGACCTGTCGGCCGGCGTGAGCGTGCAGCGTGTGGCGCTGACGCTCGGCTACGAATCCACCACGGCCTTCATCATCATGTTCAAGAAGGCGTTCGGCGTGCCGCCGGGGCGCTACATCGTCGATCATCGCGCGCACGCGAAGCCGGCGCTGGAGCCGCCGGTGGCGGCCTAGCACCGGCCACGCCGAGGCAACGATGCCTACATGCGCCCCTTCCACGGCGTGAGCGCGCGCTCGGCGATCCGCATCAGCCAGTCGAACGCGTAGGCGAGCAGGCCGATCAGCACGATCCCCATGATCACCACGTCGGTGCGCAGGAAGTTCGAGGCATTGAGCACCATCTGCCCGAGCCCGGCCGTGGCCGCCACCATCTCGGCGGCCACCAGCGTGGTCCAGCCGAAGCCGATCGCGATCCGCATGCCGGTCAGGATGTCCGGCAGCGCGGCCGGCAACACCACGTAGCGGATCACCTGCCAGCGCGTGGCGCCGAGCGAGCGCGCGGCGTTCACCTGCTCGATCGCCACCGAGCGCACGCCGGCCTTGGCGGCCATCGCGAGCGGTGCGAAACAGGCCAGATAGATCAGCGTGATCTTCGCGCTCTCGTCGATGCCGAGCCAGATCACGATCAGCGGCAGATACGCGAGCGGCGGCAGCGGCCGGTAGAACTCGATCAGCGGATCGGCGATGCCGCGCGCGATGCGCGAGGTGCCCATCGCGATGCCCACCGGCACCGCCGTCACCACGGCCAGCACGAATGCGCCGAGCACCCGCACCACGCTGATCGCCACGTGCTGCACGAGCGGCGTGCCGCCCTGCGTGTCGCCGTTCAGCGCGGCGAGGAACGCGTCGAAGGTGGCACGCGGCGACGGCAGGAACAGCGGCCGGATCCAGCCGAAATGCGTGGCGAGCCACCACAGCACCACCAGCGCGAGCGTGGTGGCCACGCTGATCGGCCAGGTGCGGCCCTGCCCGAGCGCGCCGTATTCGGCGGCCCGGCGGCGGCGGCGCGGCGGGCTCGCGATGGCCGCCGCCGGCTTCGTGCCTTCGGCCTTCACGGCCGGTTCGATCGAGGTGCTGCCCGTCATGCGTCGAGCCCTCCCGCAGTCGCTTCGTGCACCAGCGCGATCACCTGCTCGCGCATCTCGATGAATGCGGCGCCGGCCTTCACGGCGCGCGCATCGCGCGTCTGCAGATACTCCTGCGCGAACGGCAGGCTCAGCTCGCGCACGATGCGTCCCGGGCGCGGCGCCATGATCACGAGCCGGGTGGCGAGGAACAGCGCCTCCTCCACGTCGTGCGTGATGAAGAAGAACGCGCCGTGCGTGTCGTGCCAGAGATCGAGCAGCAAGGTCTGGATCGACTCGCGCGTGAACGCGTCGAGCGCGCCGAGCGGCTCGTCGAGCAGCATCACGCGCGGCGAGGAGGCGATCGCGCGCGCCACGCCCACCCGCTGCTGCATGCCGCCCGACAGCTCGTACACGGGCCGGTGCGCGACCTCCGACAGCCCCACCCGACGCAGGCACTCCATGCCGATGCGGCGCCGCTCGTGCAGCGGCATGCGCCGCAGCCGCAACCCGAACTCCACGTTCTCCACCACGTTCATCCACGGCATCAGCGCGTGCTTCTGGAACACCACGCCGCGCTCCGAGCCGGGCCGGTCCACCAGCTCGCCGTCGAGCAGGATGTCGCCGCGCGTGGCCGGAATGAAGCCGGCGATCGCGTTGAGCAAGGTGGTCTTGCCGCAACCCGAGGCGCCGAGCGCCACCACGAACTCGCCCGCGTCGATCGACATCGACACCTGGTCGAGCGCGAGATTCGGCGCGCCGCGGCGCACCGGATATTCGACCGAGAGATCCCTCACTTCGAGCATGTCGCCCTCCTCGTGCGCCGTGCGTTCATTTCGCGGCGGCAGCCGCCTTCACGTACTCGTCGGTGATGCCCACCGAGTAGTCGGGCAGCGTGCTCTGCAGCGTCTTCTGTGCCTTCAGGAAGTTGGCGGTGGCGAGCAGCGACCTGGCCGCGCCGGAGGCGCTGCCGCCGCCGAGCCAGCGCGTCGAGGCCTGCTCCTGCGGCGTCGGAAAGCCGTACAGCGCGAGCGCGGCCTTGACCTCGTCGGGCGCGCCGCCGCTCACCTCGGCCACCGCCCGGCCCTTCGCGCCGGCGCCGGTCCACTGGTCCGGATGCGCGCGGTAGTCGGCGTCGGCCCCGGCCAGGATCTTCACGAAGGCCGCCATGAACTGCGGATTGGCCCTGGCCCAGTTGCGGTCGGCCACGAAGCCGTCGAAGGTGGCGAGCCCGGTGGCCGCCGCGATCTTGCCCGAGGTGGTGATCACCTTGCCGTTCTGCTCGATCTTCGACAGCACCGGGTTCCACACATAGGCCGCGTCGATGTCGCCGCGTGCCCAGGCCGCGGCGATCTCGGCCGGGCGCATGTTCAGCACCTTCACGTCATTGGCCGCGAGGCCCGCGCGCTGGATCGCGAGCAGCGCGTGGAAATGGCTGGTGGAGACGAACGGCACGCCGAGCCGCTTGCCCTTCAGTTGCGCGACGTCGGTCACGCCGCTGCCGTCGCGCGCCACCATCGCCTCGGCGTCGTTGATGTTGTCGAGGATCCAGAACAGCTCGATCGGCAGGCCCTGGCTGAGGCCGGCGGCCACCGGGCTCGAGCCGGCCTCGCCGAGCTGCACGTTGCCCGAGGCCATCGCGCGGATCACGTCGCCGCCGCCGCCGAACTTGCGGTAGTTGACGGTGTAGCCGGTGGCCTTGGCGGCCTCGTCGAGCTGCTGCGCGTAGCGCCACGGCACCATCATGTCCTGGTAGGCAATCGTCACCGTCTTGTCGGCGGCCAGCGCGTGCTGGGCGAGCAGCGCCGCGCACAGCAGGCCGGCCGCGCGCGCGAGGCGGGCGGCCGAGGCACGGGTCGAGCGAAAACCTTGGGCAAACGGATTCATGCGGTCGTCCTCTGTCATGGGTGGAATCGATCGGCGGCCGGCGCGAAGTCGGGATGCACCGCCGCGGTCATCCAGCACGACGCAGCTTCCACGCCACGCGATGGTGCCAGCGACGACTTTCGATTGGGCCAGCCCGCCCGTCGCGGGCGCGGCTGGCGCCGTCGGTCGCGAGCCCACCTGCATCGCGCCCGGTTCATCGGCGCGGCTCGCGAGATCGGCGTGCCGTTCTGGTGCACCCTGCGTGCGCTCGTTGTGCACCCCGCACAAGGCTGGGTCGCACGACGTGACCGTCATCGCGGTGCTGCCGTCGCACGCGCGCCGACGCGTCGCGTCGATTGCCGTACCAGCCGCGCGAAGATCTCGATGCCGGGCGCGATGCGCTCCACCGGAATCGACGAGAAGCCGAGGCGCAGGCGCGGCTCGGGCAGCGCGCCGTGAAAGAACGGCTCGCCGGGATCGTAGACGAGCCGCTCGGCGATGCAGGCCGCGCGCAACGCGCCGAGCTCGGGCTGCCCGGCGAGCCGCAGCCACAGCGCGGAACCGCCGTGCGGCTCGGCGAATCCGGCATCGGGCAGATGGCGGCGCAGCGCCTCCACCAGCACGCCGGCGCGCTCGCCGAGCGTGTGCCGCGTGAGCGTGAGCAACCGGTCGTAATGCCCCTGCTCGATGAACAGCGCCGCGGCCACCTGGTTGTTGCCGGGCACCTGCCGCACCATCAGCCGGCGGATCACGCGCAGCCGCTCGATCACGGGCGCGGGCGCCACCACGTAGCCGATCCGCAGCCCCGGCGAGAGCAGCTTCGACAGGCTGCTCAGATAGATCACGCGGTCGTTCTTGTCGATCGCCTTCAGCGCCGGCAGCGGCTGGCCGTGGTACTGCGTCTCGGGATCGTAGTCGTCCTCGATGATCACCTGGTCGTGGCGCGCCGCGTGCTCGAGCAGCGCGAGCCGCCGCTCGGTGCTCATGGTGGCGCCGGTCGGGCACTGGTGGCTCGGCGTGCAGTACACGTAGTCGCACTCGGCCAGCGCCGGCGTGCAGGCCACGCCGTGCGCGTCGAGCGCGAGCGGCACCACGCTCGCGCGCCGGTGCCCGAAGATGTTGCGCGCATCCATGTAGCCGGGGTCTTCCACGCCGATGCGCACGCCCTCGCGCAGGAACAGCTCGGCGAGTAGATACAGGCCGTGCTGGGTGCCCACCGTCAGCAGGATCTGGTCGGGCGTGGCGGCGATCCCGCGCCGCGGCAGCACGCGCCGGATCAGCTGGTCGATCAGCGCGGGCGCGTCGCCGCCCGCGCCGTCCTGCGCCCAGTGCTCGACGGCCGTCACCTCCAGCGCACGGCGGCTGCACTCGCGCCAGTGCGCGAGCGGAAACAGCTGCGGGTCGAACTGGCCATACACGAACGGGTAGCGGAACTTCTGCCAGCCGGCCGGGCGATCGAGCCAGCGAAAGGCGTCCTGGCGCACCACGCTGCGCGCCTGCCAGTCGGGCTCGCGCGCGGCCTGCGCGGCGCCCACCCGGGCCACGTCGGCGCGGTCGATCGCGTCGCATACATAGAAGCCGTCGCGCGGGCGCGCCTCCAGATAGCCGTCCGACACGAGGCGCTCGTACACCAGCACCACGGTATTGCGCGACACGCCGGCCAGCACGGCCAGCTCGCGCCCCGACGGCAGGCGCAGCCCCGGCGGCAGGCGGCCGTCGAGCATCGCGCCGACCAGCGCGGTGCGCAACTGCACCTGCAGCAGCGCGCCTTCCGGCGCGGGCGCGGCCAGCAGCTGCCGCCACATCAGCTCGTGTTCTCCGTTGCGCATCCGCCCTCCCGCGCTGGCACCATCGAAACCCCTCGCTGGCATTATGCGGACGACAAAAAAGAATCGATCATGGCGCCATCCCTTTTGCTGCCCCGGAGGCCGCCCCCATGAATGCCCCGCACGCCGTCGCGTCCGCCGCGCCCGCCACCCTGCCCGCCTCGATGGACCATCAGTGGCTGCCGTTCACGCCGAACCGGGAATTCAAGGCCGCACCGCAGATGTTCGGCCACGCGAAGGATCAGTATTTCTACGACCTCGACGGCCGGCCGATCCTCGACGCCGGCTCGGGCCTGTTCACGACACCGGCCGGCCACTGCCGCGCCGAGATCGCCGAGGCAGTGCACGCGCAGCTGCTCTCGCTCGACTTCACGCCGAGCTTCCTGCGCGCCCATCCGAAATCGTTCGAGCTGTCGAACCGGCTCGCGCAGTTGCTGCCGGACGGGCTCGGCAAGCTGTTCTTCGTCAGTTCGGGTTCCGAAGCGGTGGATACGGCGATGAAGATCTGCCTGGCCTATCAGCGCGCCGTGGGGGCGCCGGGACGCAAGATGTTCGTGTCGCGCGAGCGCGCCTATCACGGCGTGAATTTCGGTGGCGTGGCGCTGTCGGGCATGGTCAACAACCGGCGCGCGTTCGCCGGGGTGGTGCAGGGCGTGGTGCACATGCGCGACACCTGGCTCGAGGAGAACCGCTGCCGGACCGGCCAGCCCGAGCACGGCCGCGAACTGGCCGACGATCTGCTGCGCCTGGTGGCGCTGCACGGCGCGGAGAACATCGCCGCCTGCGTGGTGGAGCCGATCGCCGGCTCCACCGGCGTGCTGGTGCCGCCGAAGGGCTATCTCGAGCGGCTGCGCGAGATCTGTACCGCGCACGGCATCCTGCTGGTGTTCGACGAGGTGATCTGCGGCTTCGGGCGCACCGGCGCGCCGTTCGCGGCACAGAGCTTCGGCGTCACGCCCGACCTGATCACGATGGCCAAGGCCATCACCAACGGCGCGGTGCCGATGGCCGCCGTGGCGGTGGCCGACCACGTGCACGACGCGATCGTGAACGCCGCGCCCGACGGTGCGATCGAGTTCTTCCACGGCTACACGTGGTCGGCGCATCCGGTCGCGACGGCCGCCGCGCTGGCCGCGCTCGACATCTATCGCGACGAGCGGCTGTTCGAGCGCGCGCAGCAGCTGTCCGGCTATTTCCTCGAGCGCGTGGCCGAGCTGGCGGATCTGCCGATGGTGGCCGACGTGCGCGGCTACGGCCTGATCGCCGGCGTGGATCTCGTGTCGGACGGCAAGCCGGGCCGGCGCGGCCACCTGCTGCAGCGCAAGCTGTACGACGCGGGCGTGCATCTGAAGACCACCGGCGACTGCGCGATCCTGGCGCCGCAGTTCGTGTTCGAGCGCGAGCACGTGGACACCGCCGTCGAGGTGCTGCGCGCCACCCTGCTGTCGCTCGACGCGTGACGGCGGTCGCGGCGCCGGCCGCGCTGGGCTGGCTCGCCGCGATCGTCCTGCTGGCCGGCGCCGCGAAGGGGCTGACCGGCTTCGGCGGCGCGCTGGTGATGGCGCCGCTGTTCGGCTTCGTGGTGAGCGCGCCCGACGCGGCCGCGCTGATCGTGCTGGTGCACGCGCTCACCTCGCTGCAGGGAATTCGGCGCTGGCACGCGCAGGTGCGCTGGCGCGGCGTGTTCGCGCTGGCCGCGATCGCCCTGCCGTGCACGGCGCTCGTCGCGCACGGGCTCGCCACGCCGGCCGACGCGCACGCGCTGCGGCGCGCGATCGCCGTGGCGGTGCTCGCGATCACGCTGCTGCATCTGCGCGGCTGGCGCTGGCGGCACGGCGGCAGCCCCGGCG
>JASLEG010000255.1 GCA_030151225.1 Burkholderia sp.
GCCACGCCGTCGACCGATGCGGGCATCGCGGCGCCCGCCGCATGGCGGTTCGCGCCGGCGGCGGCATCGCCCGCCCCGGCCCCGGCCGCGGCCGCGACTGCGACTGCGACTGCGACCGCCGTCGGCGAGAGCTGGTGGCGCAGCTTCGGCAGCGACGAGCTCGATCGTCTGGTCGAGCAGGCCGGCGCCTCGAGCTACGACCTCGCCGCGGCGGTGGCACGCGTGGACGAGGCGCGCCAGACGGCCCGCATCGCCGGCGCCGCGCTGCTGCCCACGCTGTCCGGCTACGCGGACGCGAGCCACCAGGGCGGCCTGATCGTCTCGAGCACGTCGGACAACGGCAGCGGCTTCGACCTCGGCCTCGTGGCCAGCTACGAGCTCGACTTCTGGGGCAGGAATCGCGCGGCGCGCGACGCGGCGACCGCCAACCTGCGCGCCTCGGCCTTCGATCGCGACACGGTGGCGCTCACGGTGTCGGCCGACGTCGCGAACGCCTGGCTGCAGACGGTGGCGGCGCGCCAGCGCGCGGCGATCGCGAACGGCAACCTGCAGTCGGCGGCGGCCTTCCTGCGCATGGTGGAATCGCAATACCGGGCCGGCGCGGCCAGCCCGATCGACCTCGCGCAGCAGCGCGCGGCGGTGGCCGCGCAGCGCCGCAACGCGGCGGCGCTCGCCAGCCTGGCCAACGACAGCCTCGCCACGCTGGCCGTGCTGCTCGGCCGGCCGGTCTCGGCGCTGCGGGTCGATACCGCCTCGCTCGACGCGCTGCACGCACCCGACGTCGACGCGGGCGTGCCCGCCTCGGTGCTGGTGCAGCGCCCCGACCTCGCACGCGCCGAGGCGCTGCTCGCCGCCGCGAACGCGAACATCGCGGCCGCGCGCGCGGCAATGCTGCCGAGCCTGAACCTGTCGGCCTCGGTGGGCGTGGGCAGCGAGAAGATCCGCTCGCTGTTCGACAGCACGGTGTACAGCGTCGCGGCCGGCCTGACCGCGCCGATCTTCGACGGCGGCACGCTGCGCGCCGGGCGCGACCTCGCGATCGCGCAGCGCCGCGAGCTGCTCGCCACCTACCGGCAGGCGATCGTGTCGGCATTCGGCGACGTGGAGCGCGCGCTGAACGCGGTACAGGGCGCGGACGCGCAACTGGCCGCCAACCGCGACGAACTCGACGACGCCCGGCACGCGCTCGCGCTGGCCGAGAGCCGCTATCGCGCGGGCGCGGAAACCCTGCTGACGGTATTGACGTCGCAGCAGGTGCTGTTCGCGGCCGAGGACAACGCGGCCACGCTGCGGCTCGCGCGGCTGCAGGCGTCGGTCAGCCTGTATCGCGCGCTCGGCGGCGGCTGGCGGAACCCGGCCACGGCCGACGCGGCGCGCGGCGGGGCGAACCCGGCGGGTTGAGCACCGTGATCGCTCAGCGCGAGCCGTCCGACACGGTGCGCGCCGGCTGCATCAGCGCGCCGGCCAGCGCCTCGGCCACCCGCGCGAGCAGCGCCTCGAGCTGCGTCTCCAGATAGAAGTGGCCGCCCGCGAAGGTGTGGAACGCGCAGTCGCCACGCGTCGCACCGCCCCATGCCTCGACCTTCCCGGCCTCGGCCGTGGCGGCATCGTCGCGCCCCGTGAACACGCCGATCGGGCAATCGAGCGGCGCACGCCCGGCATCGGCCGGAAACACTTCCGGATAGATCCCGCACAGATGGAAATCGGCGCGGAACGCCGGCATCACCATGTCGATGAAGTCGCGATCCTGCAGCAGCGCCTCGGGCGTGCCGCCGAGCGTGCGCAGCTTGTCGACGAGCTGCGCCGACGTGCAGGTGAGCCAGTGCGTCTCGTGCTTGCGATGCGCGGGCGCGACCGAGGCCGAGGCGCCGTACCACACCGGCGTGCCCGCGCCGCGCTCGCGCATCAGGTGGCTCATCTCGTAGGCGATCAGCGAGCCCATGCTGTGCCCGAACAGCGCGAACGCGCGCTCGGGGTCGCGCCGCGCGCGCAGCTCGCCGTACATCGTGTCGAGCAGCGCCGGCCAGTGCGCGAGCGGCGGCAGCGCTCGGCGCATGCCGTGGCCCGGCAACTCGAGCGCCACCACCTCCACGCCGCGCGGCAGCAGCGGCTGCCAGCGCCGATACAGCGACGCGGCCCCGCCCGCGTGCGCGAAACAGAACAGCTGCACGGGCGGCAGCGCGGAAGGCACGCTCGGATTCGGCGGCATCGATCAGTGCTCCCTGCGAGCGGCGCGCACCGAGGCAGGCGCGCCGCTCGGCCGTGGCGGATGCGTCCGCGCAACCGGATACGGTCCGTGGTGATTCATGGCTGGCTCCCTTCGTGCCGGCACGCAAGCCGGCATCGGTTGAACGATCGATGTCCGCCGCCGCGCGCAGGCGCATCGCGAACGGTCATCGTGACTATCGGGCGGCGTACTCTGAAGCGCGTGCGCCCCCTTTGTCAAGCCGCGCGCCGCCCGGCTTCCGATCCGGCGATTTTCCCGAATCGACGCGGCTGTCATCGGCTCGACACGCAGTCCGGTCGATGCTGGCGATGCGACGGCCGAGGCGATCGACCGAAGGTCACGCGCCGTCACATTATGCAAATGAGAACCATTTGCATTAATGAGGGAACTGGTGGAACATAGCGCCACTTCAAATAACGCGAGAGATGCCGACCGATCATGCACGCCGAGAACCTGAAGGATGCTCTTGCGCGATCGACCGAGCCGAGGGCCGATCAATCCGACATGACGGCGCATGCCGCCGGGCAGCCGGAGGCGCGCGCATGAGCAACGCGGCACGCTCCCGTCGCAACGCCGCGACCGGCGGCAACGCACGCGCCGGCGAACCGTCGGCGCGCCATGCCCGCGCGGTAGCCGCCGCGGCCACGGCCGCGATGCGCGCCGAGGCGAAACGCGAGGCGCAGGTGGCGCGCGCCGGCCAGAGCGCCGAGGCGGCCGCCGTGCCCGCCACGACGCCCGCCGACGCGCCGCCCGAGCCGCGCACCGTGCAGCTCGCCCCCGATCTCGCCTTCACCGCCCACCCGCTGGCCGAACAGCCGGCGTTCTGCGCCACGCCGCTGCAGCCCGGCGAACTGCGCCTGTGGCTGCTGCGCCCCGAATGGCAACTGCTGTCGCGCGAGGATGCCTTCGCACGACTCACGCCGCACGAGCGCAAGCGCGCCAAATGCTTTCCGCAGCCCAGCATCGGCAAGCGCTTCGCGGTGGGCCGCGCCGTGCTGCGCGGGATTCTGGGCGGCATGCTCGACGTCCCGCCGCACGCGCTCGACATTGCCGATCACGAAAGCGGCCGCGTCACGCTGAGCCTGCCGGCCGGTGTCGCGCCGCTCGAGATCGCGGTGGCCTATGCCGGCATCTGGATCCTGATCGGCATCGCCACGCAGCCGATCGGGATGGCCACGGCGTTCTCGGTGGGCGATGCGATGCACGACGACGATCAGCACCGCATGCGCCTCGCCAGCGTGGCCTCGGCCGCCGGCGCGCCGTCCGGTGCCGGCTACCTGCTGCAGGCCGGCGACGCGCACCTGCATCGCGTGCATGCGCACGACGCGGGCACCTGGTGCGTGCTGGACCTGCCGATGCCGGGGCGGCAATGCATCGCCGCGGTGGCCGCGCGCGAGATTCGCGACGTGCAGGCGAGCGGCTGGAACAGCTCGGTGAAGCTGCCGACGATCGAGCGCGACGGCGAACGCAGCCGCCGCGCGCAGGCCCGGGCCGAGCCGCTGGCCGGCGCGGGATGAACACCGCCTGACACGTTGCGCGCGCCACCGTGGCGCGTTCCCCTTCTTGCGCGTCGCCATCGCCGGCCCGTCGTTGCCACGCGCCGCGCGCGTTCGCTATATTTACGCTCGACGCTTCCCGCCACGCCCGTGGCAGGCAACCCACCCACGACACGACGACGACCGATCGATGACGTCACGCACGAACCGCATCCTGGTGTACCTGCTCGCCGCCGTGCTCGGCGTGATGGCCGTCCGGGCGGTGCAGCACCTGCGCGGCGCGCCGGACGGCACCACGCCGCCCGCGACGAACACCGCCAGCGCGCCCGAAGACGACACCGAGGACGACAACCCCTTCCCCGAGAACGTGCCCGCGCACGACGCCTACGACGGCTTCATGGAAAAGCTCTCGGCCGATCCGAAGTTCAAGGCGCTGCTGGCCGCCGACACCACCGCCGGCAAGTCGGACAAGGCGCCCGACGACGGCTACGAAAGGGGCTTCGGCCTCGCGCAGAACGGCCTGCCGCGCCTGTCCGACGCGCTGCTCGAGAAGCGCCTCGCGCTGATGTCGAAACTCGTGGACGGCATGCCCGATGCCGACTGCCAGGCACTGTCGCGGCCCACGGTGGCGAGCGCCGATCGCCAGCGCATGCTCGATGCCGCGATCGGCCGCTTCGACGAGGCGGATGCCACGGCCTGGTTCGACGTCTCGCTGGCCGCCGCGCAGGCGGTGCTGGCCGACACGCCGGTGGTCGAGGCGGATCGCGCGCGCGTGACGGCGGCGCTCGAAAAGGTGCTGCTGCAACTGCCCGAGGCCGATCGCAGGGGCTTCCTCGACGCCACCCGCGCGCCCGCCTCGGCCACCCCGGCGCAAACCTGTCAGGCGATGCGCACCATGTACCGTGCATCGATGCGGCTCGAGGCGCCGTACCGGGCCGCGATCGCGCGCGGCCTGGTCACCTCGATCGGCTGATCGCGCCGGCCGCGCTCCTCAATAGTCGAGCTCGAGCGAGGCCATGAACAGTCGCGGCGTGCCCAGATACGCCGTGTTCGCCCCGGGGCTGCCCACGATGTTGCCGTCGGCCACCGACGCGTAATAGGCCTTGTTGGTGACGTTCACGGCCTGCAAGCGCAGCGTGCCGCGATGCCCACGGAAGCGGCCCGGGTAGCGCACGCCCAGATCGAAGGTCGCGTAACCGGGGGCGAACGAATTGTTGGTGTTGGTGGCCGCGCGGCGCGATTCCACGTGCGCGGCACCGGTGAACGCGAGCCCGTGCGCGAAGGCCGGATGGAAGTCGAGCGCGAGATCGCCCTTCACCTTCGGCACGCCCACCACCAGCTGGTCGTTGGTGGCGGCCACGCCGGTGTTGATCAGCTTCGCGTCGATCCAGGTCACGCCGCCGAACACGCTGAGGCTCGGCAGCACGTCGCCCTGCGCGAACAGTTCCACGCCGGTGTTGCGCTGCGTGCCGACCACCGAGAACACAGTGTCGGCCACGCCGGTGCTCGCCAGCGGCCGCGTCATGCGGAACGCGGCCAGCGACACGAGCAGGCGGTCCGACAC
This sequence comes from Burkholderia sp., assembly GCA_030151225.1. Taxonomy (GTDB): domain Bacteria; phylum Pseudomonadota; class Gammaproteobacteria; order Burkholderiales; family Burkholderiaceae; genus Burkholderia. Next base: position 5,288 of record JASLEG010000255.1, read on the forward strand.
CGCGTACTTCACCCCCACTTCATATTGATGGTCGCGATACGGCGACATGAACTGGTTCGCGTTGGCGGTGCCGGCCGGCGCCTGCTCTCCCTCCTCCACGCCGTCCGACCAGGTGGCGTAGGTGGTCAGCGCGGGAGTGGGCTTGTAGATCAGGCTCACGGTCGGGCTCAGCATCGCGTCGCGCGAATCCGAGCTGCGGGTCCTGCCGGTCGCGCCGAAGCTGCGCTGGTCGATGAAGGACACGCCGAGCGCGGCCTGCACGGCCCATTGCCGGTTCAGGTGCAGCGTGTCGCCCACCACCACGTTCTGTTCGGTCAGCGTGGCCGAGCGGTACTGGCCGCCCGTGCCCGGCACCGGCTGCTGCGCGAACACCACCGGATTCGCGAGGTTCGCGCTGCCGAGCGGCGTGGCGATCGAGTTGCGATTCGAATACTGGCCGTTCACGAAACCGTTGGTGCCGAACGTGAAGTCGTTCTTCATGCCGAGCACGCTGAAATGCCCGTTCAGCGCCAGCAGGTTGCTCGCGATCGAGAAATGCGGCACCGCGTTGAAATTCCTCGTGGTGGTGAAGTCACCGCGATCGTCGGTCAGATTGTTGGTGATGCCATACAGGCCGCGCTCGGCGTTCTGGTACAGGAAGCCCGCCTCGAGGTTCCAGTCGTCGTTGAACGCATGCTTGAGCTTGATCGACGCGGTGTTGGTGGTCAGATCGGTGCCGGCGCCCGGCTGGCCGTAGCCGAGCCGCGTGGCGTCCACGGCGGCCGGCAGCAGCGTGCTGCGCCCGCTGTCGTAGGTGATGCTGCCGGGCAGGCCGGTCACGCGCGTCGCGTAGTGGCTGAAATTGGTCTCGATCACGGTGCGGCCGTCGAGATGGAAATCGAACGCGGCGCTCAGCAGCGTGCGGTTCGCGCTGCTGTCCGGCGCCCAGCTGCCGCCCTCGCCGTGCACGAGATTGAAGCGGTAGCCGATCGCGCCGCCCGGGCCCACGCGCCCGCCCGCGTCGAGGCTCTCGGTGAATTCGCTGTCGGAATCGTAGCCCTCGGTGAAGCGCAGCAGCGGCGTGTCGGTCGGGCGCTTGCTCACGTAGTCGAACACGCCGGCCGGCGTGGCCGGGCCGTACAGCGCGCCGGCCATGCCGTTCAGCACCTGCACGTCCTGCAGGTTCTCGGCCGCCACCGCGGTGGTGCCGATCATGTTGAAGCCGTCGAGCCGCGTGTTCTGCACGATGCTGCCCTGGAAGCCGCGCGACTGCGGGCGCGACACCTCGTAGCCCTGCTGGTTGCGGATCTGCACCGACGGCAGGTCGCGCAGCACCTCGTTGACGGTGCGCGCCTGCTGGTTCGCGATCAGGTCCCGCGGCACGACCGTCACCGACATCGCGGTATCGAGCAGCGACACCTCGCCGAACGGCCCGAGCCGCGCGCGACGGGTATCGAACCGCGGCGCCGTGGGGGCGCCCCCGAGCGGTGCGGGCGCGCTGACGCTGATCGGCGGCAGCGCCGTGACGGCCGGGGTGCTCGCGGATGGCGTGGAAGCGGCTGCGGCCTGCGCCACCTCGGCCGCGTGGCCGATCCCGGCCGAGGCGACGATCATGGCCGGGCCGATCAGCCAGTCGGTGCGTTTCATTGTCGAATTTCCCTGCACGGCATTACGCAAAGCGGGGAATTCTCATCGAAATATATCTTCGAATATATCGAATGCCGGAAAACACAGTTTTTCAATTTTTCCCGCTCGACCGCGAGCCATCGATCGCGCGGATACCGGAAACCACGATTTTCATCGATCGGTCGAGATTACCGAACTCGCTCCGTTCGGCAAGCCATCCTCATTGTGTGATCAGCCATTTTTACCGACACGTTTCCTCTGATCTTTCCTCAACGAAGCTCAATTTCGGCCAATTTACAATTCTTCACGATTCGCAAACCTTTGCGCGCCGAAATGAGACCGACAGCTACCTGTGTTTTCCTGATTTGGCGCCGATAACTCCAGCACGAACCGAGAAATCCGTCGGCGAGACACACCCGTTGCGCCGAAACCCGCATCCCGCATGCGACTTTTCCACGCGACACCTGGATCAGACCACACCATGGAACTCAAAAATCTGACGACGAAAGCCTCATTGCTGATTACTTTCGGATCACTGACTTTCGTGATTCTGATCGTCTCGGCATTGTCGTTGAAAGCCTTGAATGATTCGAACGACCGATTTTCCGGCTACGTGAACCACATCGACGCGCGCTCGCAGCAGGCCGTGCTGGTGCGCAACGCGGTGGACGAGCGCGCGATGGCCGTGCGCAACCTCGTGCTGGTGACCGATCCGGCCGACGTCGAGATCGAGAAGAATGCGGTGGCCGATGCCGAGCAACGCGTGGAAACCGCGCTGGCGCGCTTCAACGAAATGGTGGCGAAGGCAACCGACATGACCGATGCGGCGCGCCAGGCCGCCGAGCAGATTCCGCGCATCGAGGAGCAGTACCGGCCGGTGGCGCTCGACATCGACCGGCTCGCGCTGGCCGGCCAGCGCGACGCGGCCAGCGTGGAGCTCGACACCAA